>JAIXVN010000398.1 GCA_027483005.1 Verrucomicrobiaceae bacterium | reverse complement strand
TTCCTCGGCCAGCCAAATGTCCGGCCGCCAGACCTTCGCTCCCTTGTGCCAGGGCTTCGGCCAGCCGAGCCAATGGATAACGCCTTCCGGAACCTCGTCACCGTGGATATCTGACTTCGGGAAAAGATTCCACATTCGGTCAAACCCGATGGTCCGTCCATCAGTGGCGGCGGTCAGGGAAAGCTGTTCGTCCGCGCCGAAGGCCGCATGGGCGGCCAGCAGTTTCTCCCAGGTTCCAGCCTCACGCATCGCCTTGAGGTTCAGCAGCGGCCCCATCGAGAAATACGGATGATCGGCCACATGCTCCCAGCCTGCGGGGAAGGGGCGTTTGATCCACTCCCGCATCGCATGCGCCATGTTCACTCCCGGCCCCTGCATTTTCGCCGCCAACAGGTGATCGCCGAGTTCCATGTCGAACAAGGGGGCCAGATCACACAGCGCCAACTGATCATAGTCCATGATCAGGCAACGGTCCCAATCCGTCGAATGCTGAATGACCCTCAGCCGGTCAAACACCGCCGGTCCCACATATCTTGGAAACCTCCCGGTGACCTCTTCCTCGGCAGGAATGAATTCCACCTTCAGCGGCCCGGTCACGAACGACTCCGGCAGGAATCCCCGGCACCAGCAGCGAACGTGAACCGCCTGCTCCGTGCGTCGAAGGATGCTGGCGATCAAGGTGGCGTTGTATTCAAAGCCCTGTTCGTCAGTTGAGATGGCAAGGTTGATGGTCATCGGCTTCTGGAATGAAATTGAGCTGATAGGCGATTATCGAGTGGCTCATTCAAGCTACGACCTCTTCAGGGTTCAGACCTCATCCGACGGCCCATCAATCCTCCGCTGATCGGCACATGAGCCAAGTTGAAGTTGAGCCATGAAAGCGACCTCCTACTGACCTGGATCCGGGAACAGCTTCAGCCATGCAGCTGTGGCCGCCGGACGATCGGTCTTCTCCCACTCCTTGAAGACCTGGGTTGCCGTGGCCACCCGCTTGTCAAAGTCTGTGATCTTCCCCGCATAGTCCAAAGCCTTTGCCGGAGTGCTGGCGGTCCAGTGCTTGGCCATGGCCACCATTCCCTCATCACGCGCCTTTCCCTCTGGAGCCTTGCCCAGCCAGCTTGCCGCTGCATCAGGGGCCCGCTTGGCCCAAGTGCCGATGACGACTCCCATTTGATCGGGATTCACGCTGGTCGCGCTGTTGGCTAGCACATACTGCGCCGCTTCCTCCGGTTTCACGCCCGCCCAATTCTGAAGCAGGGCACTTCGCGATCTTTTGGCCAAAGTCATGGAATCCTCCCTGATCTCCGTGGCGAATTTTAGGAAATTGGTGCCGGGCGGGAAGGACGCCATCACATCCGCCATCCCGGTGTTGTCGATCTTCTTAGGATATCCAATCTCCTTGTAAACACGCACCGCTCCTTCCGGGTCCGTCTTCGCCAAGGATGAGCAGTAACCGCTCAAAAGCGCGGCCTGGCAGTGGTGGCTGCCATATTGCCCCATTTTTTCAAAGTAGTCCTTGAAACCGACTCCATCGAAGACCTTTCCCGCAAGCCGGCTCAGCTGTTCTCTCAGTTTTTCGTCTTCGACAGTCAGCAGCCATTCTCGTGCGTCTCCCGCACCGGAACCTTTAAAGATCATACCAATGTGCTTCTCAAGGATCTCCTTGCGAAGATCTCCCGCTCCACGTTCCGTCAAGAAGTCTAGGAATTGCAGCAGATCATCACTCCCGCCCAGCTTTGGAAGCAATGCAAGTGCGAGCTCCTTCTGTTTCGCCAAGGTCTCCTGTCCTTTGCTTTGCCCGGCTAGGTTCTCCCAATCCGAAGAGAATTTACCCAAGGCCTGCCCAGTCTCGGATTTCTCAACACGCGCCGCTTTTTTGCTGCGTCGGGCTTCCTGTTGGCTGTTCGTTCCTTTGGGACCGATTTCCGCTTGGGAACTTCCACTAGCATGCGCTTGGGAAGGGGTTTCACCTTCTTTTTTGTCGCACCCGATCACCATCAGGGCGCAACTTACAGAAAATATTTTCAATTTCGCAACCATTTCCTACCTCCCGCGATTAATGTCATAACCCTCTTTTTTTAGTTTTTCTATCACGCTGTTACTATTGATACTTTTTGATTTCTTAAGATAATCCAACAAGTCGCGACCTTCTTTGGAATTTAAATCCAGGTTCCTTGGCTCTGTCCCATAGTAGGCGAAAATCGCTTGATCAGCAAGGTGACCACCGTCAGACACAGAGGTAAGCAGGCCAATCATAGAAGAAACGTCACAACCAGACTTGAACAAATGATCTATGAGATTGGAATCAATACGTTGATACCACAGATCAGCAGGAAATATGTCTTGTGTGATTTTTTTGAGCAAGTCCCCAGAAGTGTCCGTCAAAGCACGAGCCAGTAGATTCGAGAATGAACTAGTCGGCAATCTATGCGGATTTAATTCTTTGATTATTTCCGTGCAATGACCGGGATCCCTATCAATCACATAATCAACTAGCGCGTAATATATTGTTTGATTGTTATCGTCCTTGTAAGCGTCTGGACCAAAATCAATCAGGTAACCCTTAATCTTAAAAACGCCAATCTCTTCAATTAATTGCGAAGCTTGGCTGTAAGTGACATTAATTGGCTTGAGCAGTCCACAAAGATCAGTCGAGCTTTTCGATCTTGACTGGAATGCATCTAGAAAATTCCTCAGAGCTTCTGGCGTCCGATTCTCGCGGTCCTGCCGGTTGGTTCTGAATCGTGGTGAAGCGCCGATCGGACTGGCACCAGAGTCGCTCGAACGCTGTTTCCCATTGAAAGAAACATCGACACTACGATAATACGCGTAGCCGAATGACAACGCAATTCCAACGCCGCATAGCAGGAGTAATCGTTTCGTCCGGGTTCTGTTTAATGATGCCTGGCGCATGCAGTGATCAAAGGTTGAAGGATTGCACGTACTAAGGAATAATCGAATGCGCCCACGAACTGTCGAAAGAGAGCCGTTTCATTTCGAACGAAGCCTTCCAACCCTCTGGGGTAGATGGATTTGGTCGGAAGGAAATGGCGGGAAGCGTTCATCCACGATGATTGGCGATTATTCCATAGCAGTTAGGATCCACCGTTGACAGCAGCTGCTGACACGATCCAGTCCCCATTCGGCACGTGCTCGCCAGGTTCCGGTTCCCTAGGCCCTCGAATATTATCTGTTGAACAAGAAGAATAGGGTACATCTGCATCTGAAGTCAAAGAAAGGTTGGTTAACTGAGTAAATGCGGCGTCCCGAGTAACCAAAATCGGTCCATCTGCTGTGGTTCTTCCTATCCTAGGGCCATTTATGCTTAGCTTGTATGTTCTACCATCGATCACAAAATTTGGGCTCGATATTGGAAATTCTGGATACACCACCGGATCGCAAACTGAT
>JAIXVN010000614.1 GCA_027483005.1 Verrucomicrobiaceae bacterium | reverse complement strand
TGTTGGTGAGGGTGGAGTCGCGGAGATCGTTGACGGTGAGGGGAAGCGACGAGAGCGAGACAAGGTCGGCATTGGCCTTCGAGGGCAGCTCGAAGACCGCGCTGGGGCGGTCACTCACGGTGGCGAGGCGCGAGCTGGAGTCGGCGGACGGGGCCGGGTGAATGTCGAGGACCGTTTCCGTCGAGGCACCGAAGAGACGGATGGCGATCTGTTCGGAACCCGCCGTGTTGGCGGTGGTCGGCAGGGTGACGTCAGCGCGGTCGCTGACCTTGAGGGCTCGCAGGGTCAGGAGGCCTTCGAGCAGACGCTTCATCGCGACGGTGTCGGTGGGCAGGTCGAGGGGCTTGAGGATGCGCCAGGGGCGGTCGGGCAACTCCCTGCCCAGGGTCAGCTCGCCGCTGGCATTCTTGATCCGGATCTGCTGGAGAAAAGTCGGCCTGAACAGGAAGGGCTGGTGATCGCGGAGAAAGCGGAAGCCGTCCTTGAAGAGCGGATGGATGTCGCCATTGCAGGCATAGACATAGTTCTTCCGGCTCTTGTCGAGAGGGCGGATGAAGACAGTGTCCACCTCCTCCCCGGTGATCGGATCGGTGTTTTTCCAAGCGGTTTTCCGCCCGAGGACATACTTGCACAGCGTGCGGCTTTCCTTGTTCTCGAAAAGCACGCCGACCTGGCCATCGCGGAAGTCCGCCTGCTTGCTGTCGATCTTGTCCTTTGGAATCACCTCCGCCACCCGCGTGCCCAGCGTGAAGCCGATGATGCCCTCCGCGAAACGTGGATCCATCCGATCCTTCCACGGATACTCCGCCTGCCAGACGCCCTGCTCGTCGCGCACGAAGACCGCACGGACACCGTTGGCCGCCAGCGAGATCCGCTGCACGTCACGACCCTGGAAACTGGGATAAAGCAACTCGCCCTGAACCGTCGGCGGTGCTCCGAACACGACGTCGAGACTGCCCTGGGTCAGCCGCCAGCCAACCAGCCCGCAGAGGATGAAGGCGATCAGCGCGAGAAGGAAGGTGAAGGCGGGCGAACGCATCGGATCAGGCGCGGCGCGAGGACCAGACGAAGCCGGCAATCAGCAGGATGAAGGCTGGCAGGAAGAACAGGTTCACGCGATTGATGAAGGAGACCTGTGAATTCAGCAGCGGGAGCTTGAAGGTCCTGAGGGAGCGAGGGCCGACTCCGGCCAGCGATTCACGCCCGACCATCCAGTTCATCGACGAAGCGAGGAAGTCGATCTGCTCCTCGTGCAAGCGATCCGGATCGAGGAAATCCGTGTTTCCCATGATCATCATGCGCGAACTGTCAGCGGCGAAACGGTCATCGTTCTCCGTGCCTCGGGTGACGCCCGCAGCGAGGAAAAGCGGGCCCGTCTTGTCCTCCTTTTCATCGAAGCTGTTCTTGCCGAGCGCATACTTGGTCTCGCCCCAGTATTCGGGATCCGCCTGGAGGAGCGGCAGCGGCAGGATGGCCTTCGAGCCGAGGTCGTCGCGGAGGTCGATCTCAAGCGAGGAGCTCTGTCCTTCAAGCGTGGTCGATTGTCCGGCGAGGTCGCGCGTGAATTCGATCCCCGCAGTGAAGGCGGCATTCACCGATGAAACCGTCTGTCCGCCCTTCATGGTGATGACGTGGTCGCGCCGTGGGGTGACACCGTTGGCGCGCAGGAAACCACGGATTCTTGTTGGCGTGTCGCCAGGAGAAAGCAGGAACAGGAAGGCCGAGCGAGGCCGCTGCCAGTAGCGCTCCATCACCGCCATCTCCTCGGCGGAAAAGTCATACTTCGGAGCCACCACGGCCACCGCCGCTGCGTCGGCAGGGATCTCGTCCTTGTCGGAGAGCGTGATCGGTTCCAGCAGGATGTTCTGGAGCGCCAGCGTGCCGACGAGCGTCTTCCAGGGTGAGCGCTCCTGCTGGGCGTCGATTCGACTCTTGTCGGCGAGGAAATAGACCTTTCTCGGCACTCCCTCGATGGCGGCCACGGTTCCCGCTTTCAGCACATCCTCGCCCTGGAAGCCACTCGGACGGCGCTGGCCCCGGCCGGTGTCCGTCGGCTTGTCACCCGCCTGCTTGTCCGGGCGCGGCTTCGTCTGGTCCACGGTGTAGGTGATCATCGCCTCGGAGGTCACGATCCGCACATGGTTGGCCGTGGCGTTGGCATCTGTCGCGGCGGCCGCGATCTCCTCCTGCGACCGGGCATCAATGACGATCAGATCCTTTCGGGAAAGCTGGCGATTCCCGGGGTCGAAGATCTTGTAGGTGGTCGCGAGTTCCTCGGCGTCGTCGGGATTTCTCACCGGATCGATGACCCGGAGCTGGATCTTCCCTCCGGACACGCGGGCGAATTCATCCGCCAACACCCGGATCCTCTCGTAGAAGTCGGCGCTCTTCCGGTACGCGATGATCCAGCGGATCGGGTCCTTGCGGTTCTTGACGGCATCGCTCTGAAGATAGCGTACCGTCGCCGGGGAAAGGGTGTAGTCTTCGGAACCGGTCAGGTCCCTCCGCGTGTAGTACTGCGAGGAAAGGTAGTTCGCGGCGAGGACGATCAGGAGGAAAAGAACGATCTGGATGACCGAAAGCGAACCGACCCGCCAGCGGTTGAGGGCGCGTGCGGGTTTCTTCGGCAGGTCTGGAAGAGGCTCGGACATGGGTCGAGTAGGGGATCAACGGCGCCAGCGGCGGTAGTCCACCACCTGATAGGTCAGGAACAACAGGAGCGACGTGAGCGAGAGGTAGAACACGATCGGCCGCGTGTCGAACAAGCCACTCGCGAAGTAATGCAGGTGCCCTTGGCTGGAGATGTATTCGAAGAGCGGCGCCCCGAGAAAGCCCTCACCCCAGATCCTCGTGACGAAGCCCAGGAAATACTGGATCACCAGCATCCCGATCGTGAATATTCCCGCCACGATCTGGCTCGAGGTCAGGGACGAGGCCAGGCAGCCGACCGCCGTGAAGGCCGCACCCATCAGCAGGAGGATCGTGTAGGCCCCGGCCATGCCGCCAGCCGTCCAGGCCGGGGGGAGCCCGGTCACCCAGCCGAACATCTTCAACTGGATCAGGCTCGGAATCCAAAGCGTGGTGTAGAACAGATACGCGGCACCGTATTTCGAGAGCACCACCTGCCAGGTCTTCACCGGCGCGGTCAGCAGCGTCTCCAGCGTGCCGGCCCTTTCCTCCTCGGAGAACAGCCGCATCGTGATCAGCGGGAAAATGAACAGGAAATAGAACCAGAACAGCGGGGTGTGGAACATCACATACACCAGGCTGTCCTTCACCGCCGTGTCGCGGAACCCCTTCATCGCCGAGGAAAGCGAGACCCCCTGCATGATCGCCACGAAGGCCAGCACGACCCAGCCGAACGGGTTCAGGAAGAACCCCTTCAACTCCTTTTGCAAAAGAATCCGGAATACGCGCATTGGGTCAGGTCAATCAATCCTCCCGGAGGCCCCGGGTGGACGCCTTTCCTAGGGCAAGCAAGCCCGCTGGCAAATGGAAAAGCGTGGGGACCGTCTTGGAGTGGATAAGTGGTCAGGGGTCAGTGGTCAGGGGTCAGTGGCCAGGGGCCAGGAAGACTTCTTCGTTTAGTCATTAGGATTTAGGCATTAGTCATTTCTTCCTTCACGGCGACAGCCGGTTGATTTCCCAGCCCTCGCCCGCCCGGGAGTAAAGAAAGCGGTCGTGCAGCCGCGCCGGACCGCCTTGCCAGAACTCCACCGTTTCGGGAACGACCCGGAACCCGCCCCAGAAGGATGGCAGCGGGATTTCCCCGTGGGCGAACTTCTCTTTGATCTCGGAAAGCTTCTGCATCAGGAATTTCCGCGACGTGATGACCTCGCTCTGGTTCGAGACCCACGCGCCGATCTGCGACTCCCGCGGTCGGGAGGTGAAGTACTTCAGCGACTCCGCCGTGCTGATCTTTTCCGCCCGACCCTGCACAATCACCTGCCGCTCCAGCGTGATCCAGGGAAACAGCAGGCACACGTTCGGATTCGCCGCCATCTGCGCGGCCTTGCGACTGCTGTAATTGGTGAAGAACACAAAGCCCTCGCCGTCGAAAATCTTCAGCAGCACCGTCCGCTGGAACGGCATCCCGCGCTCATCCACGGTCGCCAGCGTCATCGCGTTGGGCTCGTAAATCCCCAGCTCGGTCGCCTGCTGGAACCACTTTTCGAACTGCACCACCGGATCCGCATCCAGCTCCGTCCGGCTCAAGCCACGATCCGAATACTCCTTTCGAAACTCCGTCAAATCCATGCCCGAGGAAAGGCGCGGAAGTTCCAAGTTCCAAGTTCCAAGTTCCGACCGACTCGCGATGTCGCGCTA
>JAIXVN010000026.1 GCA_027483005.1 Verrucomicrobiaceae bacterium | reverse complement strand
TCCGAAGGCAAATGGACCCGCGTGGCTGATCTTCCACGCGCAGCGGTGGCCTCGGCCTCGCCCGCGCCGACGAGTGGCACCTCACTGTTCATCGTCTCCGGCGATGATGGCACGCAGGTCGGATTGAAATCGCCCGAAGACCATCGCGGATTCTGCAAGGACGTGCTGCGCTATGATTCCCTATCTAACAGCTGGTCCACCGCCGGTGAACTGAACGTGCCGCCCCCGGTCACCACGGCGGTCACTCCCTGGAACGGAGACTTCCTTTTCTACAACGGCGAGGTCCGTCCCGGTGTGCGGACTCCTTCGGTCTTCTCGCTTCATCTTCCGGCGCATGAGTGAGGACGTTCCATCGAAAGCAGGCGCACAGGCCTGGGCCACCGTGGCCCTGCTCTGGCCGGTGGCGCTGCTGAACTACCTCGACCGACAGGTGCTCTCGACGCTCCAGCCGGCGATCGGCGCGGACCTGCCGATGGTGCTCGATAGCCAGAATTTCGGCCGCCTGATGGGCATCTTCCTCTGGGTCTACGGACTGATGAGCCCGGTCAGCGGACTGGTGGCGGACCGTTTCAACCGCAAGCGCCTGATCGTCGGCAGCCTCTGCGTGTGGTCGCTCGTCACCCTGCTGATGGGACATGCCGACAGCTTCGCCCACCTCTACTGGATGCGGGCGCTGATGGGCGTCAGCGAGGCGCTCTACATCCCGGCGGCGCTGGCCCTGATCGTCGATCACCATCGCGGCCCGACCCGCTCGCTCGCCGTCGGCATCCACATGACCGGCCTCTATTTCGGCCAGGCCCTCGGCGGCTTCGGAGCCCTCGCGGCGGCGGAACTTTCCTGGCGCTCCACCTTTCAATGGCTCGGCGTCATCGGGGTCGGCTACAGCTTCGTGCTGGCGCTGTTCCTGAGGGAGAAAAAGGAGGCCGCCACCACGAGCTCGACGGGCATTCTTGCGGAGTTGTTAGGGATGGGGAAATCCCTGCGCACGCTCTTCGGCATCGGCGCCTTCTTCGTGATCCTGTTCTACTTCGCCGCCCCCAGCGCGCCCGGCTGGGTGGTGAAAAACTGGCTGCCGACCCTCTTCGCCAAGATGGACGCCGCCACGATCCGCAGCCTTCTGCCCGGCACCTCCGGCTTCAGCGATGCCGAAATCGCCAGCAAGGTTTCGAAACCGCTCTCCACCATCATCATCGCCGTCGCCGGATTCGTCGGCGTGATCTCCGGCGGCATCCTGGCCGACCGCTGGTCACGGCGAAACCTTCGCGGCCGGATCTACACCGGCGTCATCGGCCTCTCGCTCACCATTCCCGCCTTGCTCGCGCTCGGCTTCGGCCACAGCCCGGCCATCGCCTTCGGGGCCGCCGTGGTGTATGGCATCGGCTTCGGGCTCTTCGATGCCAACAACATGCCGGTCCTCTGCCAGTTCGTGCCCGCCCGACTGCGCGCCGCGGCCTACGGCTTCATGAACCTCATCGGCGTCTCCGCCGGCGCGCTTTCCACCGAGGTCATCGGCTCGCTCGACAAGTCCGGCAAGCTCGCCCAAGGCATCGGCTGGCTCGCCGTTCCCGTCGTCCTCGCCGTTGCCCTCGTGCTGATGCTCCGACCCACCACCCTCAACCGACTCGATCCATGAAACTCCACGAACTCGTCGCCGCCACCCATTCGCCCTTCCATGCCGACGGCACGATCGCTCCCGAAGTCGTCGCCACCCAGGCCGCCTTCCTCGCCGCGAACGGCATCGGCACGATCTTCATGACCGGCTCGACCGGCGAGTCGCACTCCGTCACGACTGCGGAAAAGCTCGCGCTTTATGACGCCTGGGCCGTCGCCGGGAAAGCCAGCGGGCTGAAGGTGATCGCCCACGTCGGCAGCAATTGCCTCGAGGACTCGAAGACCCTCGCCCGCCACGCCGGTGAACTCGGCTTCCATGCGATCAGCGCGCTCGCGCCCTCCTACTTCAAGCCCGCCAGCCTTTCCGCGCTGATCGACACCTGTGCCGCCATCGCCGCCGAGGCTCCCTCGCTGCCGTTTTACTACTACGACATCCCCGTGCTCACCGGCGTGTCGTTTCCGATGGAGAAATTTCTAACAGAAGCGCCCTCCCGCATCCCGAACCTCGCCGGCATCAAGTTCACCAACCCCGACCTCGTTTCCTACCGCCGCAGCCTCGACGTCGCGGGCAACCGCCTCGACCTGCCCTGGGGCGTGGATGAAATGCTCGTCGCCGCCCTCGCCACCGGCGCACGCGGCGGAGTCGGCTCGACCTACAACTGGGCTCCGAAGCTCTATCTCGATCTCATCGACGCCTTCAATCGCGGCGACCTCGATGAGGCCCGACGCCTGCAATCGGTCTCGATCGCCATGATCGACGCCATCGCCGCCACCGGTTTCCTCGGCACCGCCAAGGCCCTGATGGCCCGTCTCGGAGTGCCGGTCGGTGCCGCGCGACTCCCGCTTGGAAATCCCAGCGAGGCACAGGTCGACGCTCTGATGATCCGCCTCGGCGAGCTTGGATTCGCCGAGTGGGGCGCGAAGCCCCTCCAGCAGCCAGCCCTCGCCACCGCCTGATCATGCTCGCCGAGTTCTATCGCTCGCAGCTTATCGGCGACTAGACTTCCACTGGCAGACTTCTGGCTGTCTGCTGGGATCGGATTCGATGGAAGCAGTGACGATAAGTCGTGAGTTTCCAAGACTGCCACCTCCCTGCCTGAAGACCGGATTCAGGCAAGGACGTGATTCAGAGGGAGTGGTGTTCGTCAGGGAGCGGACTGGGAGGCCTTCAAGGAGACAAACAGCCTGGGAGGCATGGTGCCGGTGACGGTGGCGGTCACGGAGGTGGTTCCGGCAACCGGCGTGTTGGGCGTGGCGGCGAAGTTGACAGTGACGCCTTCTGCGGTCGCGCCATTGGCATGGAAGTTCACCAGGTCCGTGGTCCAGACGTACGAACCAGTCACATCCGAAGCAGGAGTGGCGGAATGTGGGTGTTGGAAGGTCAGGGTGTTTCCGCTTCTGGCGATCTGGGTGACTCCGGAGGAGAAAGCTGAGGGATCGGTGCCGAAGAGGTTCTCCAAGCCGTTCCTGATGCCGTCGTTGTCGGCATCATCCTGGAATCCGGTCAGCAGGCCGACATTGAATCCGGCAATCCACGAGGCGAAGTTGCTGGGTGGATTTGGATTGAGCGTCACACTGTCAAATGAGCTGCCCCAGCGGATTTCGTCCCAGGCTGCCGAGTTCCCGTCGTAGTCGGAGAATGCGAGCCGATCCCATGTGAGATCGGCTGCGGCAACGGTGGTGCCGCCCGCTGGTTCGCCGGCGCCGAGGACGGGATCCACCCAGACGGTGACCGTGTCGGCGAATGGAGTGCTGCTCAGGTTGAATTTAACCACCATCAGGTGCACTCCCGAATTGGCGGCGACTCCCGTGCTGGAGTAAATCCCATCCACTCCGAAGTTGTATTCCGAGCCGGTTTGGCCGCCGTTGACGGTGAGGCCGATGTCAAAGTTGCGGTTCGCATCGCCGTTGGAATTGTGTAGGGCCAGGGTCTGATAGGTCGTGACACCGGTTTCCTGTCCACTCTGGAAAAGGAAGCTCAGGTAACGGACGCCCGTGGTGGAGTTGTCCACGATCAATTGCGGTCCAAGTTCCCGATAGACCCGGCCGCTGTTTGCAAAGGTGATTTCGCCTCCGTCGACATCGCTTTGAACCGTGACTTTGCCGCCGGTCGAACCGAGGTAGGAGGGATTGCCATAAGCGAGGGAGCCCGCTGAGACCGCTGGCTGGGAGGCTCCGAAGTCACTTTCGGTCCAGGCTCCGACGTAGCCGTTGATGGCGGGGTTCTGGGTCGTCAGCTCGCCTGCTGCGTAGGTGCCGGAAGTGCTGAAGGGATCGTGGCTGACCAAGCCGGTCCAGGCAGGGTAGACCCTCACGGCAGCAGCGGCGGACAGGGTTTCCAGTCCAGGAGTTCCACCATCCCGGATCAGGACGGTGTAGTCCCCGTTGTCGCCAGAGTCCAAAGCGCCGAGTGTCAGGGTATCGCCCACCTCACCCGGAATCAGGACTCCGTTTCGATACCATCGATAAGTCAGGGTTCCAAATCCGGAGGCGCTGACCGAGAGGGAGACCGCAGTCCCTTCCTGGGCAAGGACGCCGGTGGGCTGTTGGGAAATGATCGGAGCGGAATAGCCCTCGAGGATTCCGGTCGCTTCGGTGAATCGATAGGAACCGGTGGGCGAGGCCCAGACGCCGGGTGATTCCTCGGTCCAGCCGGCCACGGTGAAGGTGCTGCCGTAGGTCTCAGAGATGTTGTCGACATCAACCAGAACGACGGACGATGTGGCGGTTGCTGGCGCGTCTGTTAGGTCGATCACGAAGTCTCCGTCGAGCTGGACGATGCCGTCACCGGTGATGCGGTTGCCGGCCCCGACCGAGTCGACCACGAATCTGAGTTGTGCATTGTCCGCAAGGGTCAGCTGGCCACCGCTCTGCACGATGGTGTCGCCCACATAGCTGCTGGCTCCGGTCAGAGTGAGGGTGCCTGCTCCCAGCTTGGTCAGGCCGCCGCTTCCGGCAGCCACCAACGGTTGGGCGATGGTGATGTTGTGGCCGTTGCTATCGATGACCGCTCCGCCGGTCTGAACATTCGCAGCGGTAAGGCCCTGCATGAAGGTGGTTGTGCTCGTGGTGGCTCTCAGCGTTCCGCCATTGAAGTTGAAGGAGCCATTGGCTGCGGCGGAGACCTTCGAAATGGACGGAGCCGTCAGGGTGCCGCCACTTAGGTTGTAGCTGTAGTTTCCGGTGCTGCCGCCGTTGCCGAGATTCACGCTGCCGCTGCCGCCGACGGTGAAGCCTGCATCGCTGAAGAAGGTGACCGACCCACCGTTCTGCAGGAACGTGGAGGTGCCGGTGTGGTTGCCACCCTGGCCATAGCCGATGCTTGCGTTGTTCTGGAGGTTTACGTTGCCGTTGTTGAGCGTGAAGGTGTTGGTCGTCGCATCGAAGACACCCATTTCCATGACACCACCGCCGACGGTATTGATGTTGATGATTCCTCCGTCATTGGTGACCGAGGCGACGTTCGAGCTGCTGCCGGCGAATCCCAGTGTGAACCATTGACGGGAGCTCAGCGTGCCGTCTGTGATCACTCCTGTGCCCGAAACGGTGGCCACGTTGTTGTTGCCGCTGGCGAAACTCACGATCCTGGCGGTCACGGAGCCTCCGGTCATGTTGAGTTGGCCGCTGCCGCCGTTGTTGAAGAAGCTCCCTCCGATCTGAATGACGTCGGAAACATCCACTGTTCCCGCATCCATGTTGATGATCCCTGTCGAGGCCCCATTGCAGCCAGCGAAGATGCCGCCGGCTTGGGTGGTGCCGGTGGTGTTGACGTTCCAGGTGGAGACGGTTCCATTGTCGAGGCCGATGAGCATGTTCCCGTTTGGATTGGTCAGGCCTCCGACCCTGAGGCTGGCACTTCCTGTCTGGTTGTAGGTGGCCTGGGCTCCCTGCCATCCCACGAAAAACCAGTTGCCATTGCCCGTGGCGACGGTGCCGGCGGATTGGTCCAGTCGGCCATTGAGGCGCCCACCGACGACGATGTCCCAGTCGCCTTGGTAGGTGCCTGCCGAGGTGATTGAAGGGAAGTTTCCGGAAGCGGTATTGATGAAGGCGGACCATTGCGGGGCGTTTTCCTGTGGAACGCCGTTGCTCCAGTTGAAGGGGTCCCGCCAGTCCTGGCTAACCGCACCGGTCCACACGGTGTCGGCGACCGTGGCGTTCAGGGGAACTTGAACGGTGCCGGCGAATTTCAGCGTGCCATTGCCTCTGAGGTCCACATTGGTGGACCCGGCCAGGAAGGTGTCGGCCAGGGTCACCGGAAGGGTTACCACCGTGTTGAAGATCCGGAAGTTTCCGGAATCCCCCGGAGAGACGAGGGTCACCGAGCCATTGCCGCTTCCGGTCCCACTCGCCGGGTTCGTCGGAGAAAAGGATTCGATGATCGTGTTATTGCCGATCAATCCGTTGGTCGATCCATTGATGTTGCCTTGGTCGATGTTGAAGGCGTGCTGGTTCCCGGCGAAAAGACCGTCGGCCGGGTTCACCGTGCCGGGCGGCAGGATCGTGAAGAGCGTGCTGGAGATGTTGGTGACATTGATGTTGTAGCCTCCCAGGAAGGTGGATCGGGAGAAGTTCATGTTGGTGCCACTCGCCCGGCCATTGGAAAAGGTGAGCTCGGACGTTGTGGCGTTCAAAGGATCGATGTTGAACAAGGCGTCGACACCGCCGGTCAACGTGGTCACATCGGTGTCAGTCAACCCGCCGCCGGGATCCACCGTGACGCTGATCTGGTTGAAGCCGGGTTCAGTGACAAGACTCAGCCGGCTGCTGGCGGGAGCTGCGGTCACTGGGGCGATCATGGCGAGCCAAAGGAATGATTTGGGTTTCATGGGTTTGATTGGGGTCGAGTGTTCGGTTGCTTATCTTGATGGCTTGGTAATGAAACAGCCTGCGGTGGCCTGCTTGGCT
>JAIXVN010000281.1 GCA_027483005.1 Verrucomicrobiaceae bacterium | reverse complement strand
CGGGCGCGCCGGATTTTCTCGGGATCGGCCAGCCGGGTGGCCAGCTTTTCCGCCATGCCGCTGAACTTGAAGACCCCGTGACGGGCGAAGGTGTTGAGGTTCATCCGCGTGGTTTGCCACGAGGCGGAACCGGCGATCGCCGCCCACTCCCGGTCACCGAGATCGAGCGCGGTGAGCATCTGGAACGGCACTTCGGGGACCTCGCCTTGCTTGGAAAGCTTCCACGCTTCGAAGGCGCGGAGGGTTTCCGGCAAGGCGTCGGCGTCCCAGGGCTTGCCGACCAGCCAGGCGTAGAAGGCCTGCCGGGTGGCATCGGCCGGACGCGGGTGGACCATCTTCACGACATCGGCCAGCGAGGGATCGTTGCCGATCGCCGCGTTGAGCAGTTGCCGTTCGTCGGCCCGCTCAAGCCACTGGCGGACGAGCCGCTTCGGGGCCGAGCCCAGCGACTTCCGCCCGGTGACGCCGGAGCGCAGGATCTGGACGAAGTTCCGGAGCATCTTCCCGTTGTCGATGACCTGCGGGAAGATCTCGATCAGCCGGTCGAGGTCGCGGGTGGCGAGCACCGCGCAGAGCAAGGCCGGCATGTCCTTCATGTGGCCCTTGCGCCGGGCGTAGAGGGCGGTCTGTGCAAGGAAATCGACATCCACCGACTTGGCGAGCTCAAGCACGCGGTCGAGCTGCGTCTCGGCGGTGGCGTAAAAGGTCCGGGTCAGGCAGCCGGTGGCGGCCAGCCGGGCAAGCGTCGCCTTGGGCGAAAGCTCGTAGGCCGGGGCTCCCGCGTCGTTGCGGACGGTCGCCGCAGGAAGCAGGGCGCCGCGGAGGGATTGAAAGAGGTTCTTGTTGGCCATCGTGGTGTGTCCGTCGGTTGCAGCGGACAGCCATTTCTTTGGCATGTGGTGTGCCAAGTCAGAAATCAGCATGCCGGAGAATACGCAATTCATTGGTATTTAGTTGATCATGGAAATTCATGAAAAACCTGTTCAGTTCTCACTCGGAAATTCTTCTGTAAAATATTAGCAGAATTTCTAAAGATTTATCCATGAAGCGAGTGGCGATCGGGCTGTTGGGAACCAAGTTGGACAGTGGTCTGGGATCGGATCGCTGGGAGTTCTGGCGGCCGACGGTTTCCCTCTTTCAGCATGAGGATCTGCTGTTCGACCGCATGGAGCTCCTCGCGGAGCCGAGTTTCTCGACCATCTCCAAGAGGGTCATGGACGACATCCGGCAAGTCTCCCCTGAGACGGAGGTTCGGCTGCATGAGGTGAAGTTCGGGCGCGATGCCTGGGACCTGGAGGCGGTCTATGGAACGCTGCACGACTGGGCGCGTTCGTATCGATTCGACCCGGAGCATGAGGAGTACTACATCCACATCACCACGGGCACACACATCGCCCAGATTTCGCTCTTCCTCCTCAATGAGGCCGGCACCCTTCCAGGCTTGCTGATCCAGACCTCGCCACCGGTGGGACGGTCGAATCGCAAGTCTCCGACCGCAGGCTATTCGCTGATCGACCTCGATCTCTCCAAGTACGATAAACTTAGTACCCGCTTCGCCGAGGAACAGGCCCAGGCCACCGACTTCCTGAAAAGCGGCATTGCCACGCGCAACGCGGCTTTCAACCGCATGATCGACCGGATCGAGCAGGTGGCCCTGCGCTCAAAGTCCCCCATCCTGCTCCACGGCCCGACCGGCGCGGGAAAATCCCAGCTCGCTAGAAGGCTGCACGAGCTCAAGCGACAGCGGGGCGGCTTGAAGGGCAGCTTCGTGGAAATCAACTGTGCGACCCTGCAGGGAGATACAGCAGCCTCGGCCTTGTTCGGTCACGTGCGGGGCTCCTTCACCGGAGCGCAGCGCGATCGTCCCGGGCTGCTCCGCGAGGCGGATGGCGGCATGCTGTTTCTCGATGAAATCGGCGAACTCGGCCTCGACGAGCAGGCGATGCTGTTGAGGGCTTTGGAGGACAAGACCTTCCTTCCGGTCGGATCGGATCGCACGGTGACCAGCGCCTTCCTGCGCATCGGCGGCACCAACAAGGACCTGCGAGCCGAGGTGGCAGCAGGTCGTTTCCGTGAGGACCTGCTGGCCCGCATCAACCTGTGGACCTTCACGCTACCATCTCTCGCCCAGCGACGCGAGGACCTGGGCCCGAATCTCGACTATGAACTCAAGCGTTTCGCAGGTGCCCATGGTCGCGAAGCCAGCTTCAACAAGGAGGCCCGGCAGAGATTTCTGGCTTTCGCCGAGTCCGGAGACACCCCCTGGCTGGGAAACTTCCGCGATCTCAACGCCGCCGTCACCCGCATGGCCACGCTGGCTCCGCGCGGTCGAATCCGGGTGGAGGAGGTGGACGAGGAAATCCTTCGTCTTCGCGAGAGCTGGAAACGTCCCGGAGATCCGGTCCGCTCCGAGATCGTGGATCTCAGTGAGATTCTGGAGCCTCAGGACGTGGAGGAGATCGATCCATTCGACCGCATCCAACTCGCCCATGTTGTCGCAGTCTGTCGAAGGGCCAGGTCTCTGTCGGACGCGGGTCGCGAGTTGTTTGCCGTCAGCCGGAAAAAGCGTGCCGTCACCAACGACGCGGATCGTTTGAAAAAGTATCTCGCGAAGTTCGATCTGGATTTCGAACGCTGCCAGGCATCGTGAAGTGAATCAGCCTCCAAACTCCTGGCGAATCTGAATCAGTATCTGGTTCACCGCTGCTCGATCGGGGTCTTCGGGGAGGGATGAATTGGCGAACGCCTGCTTGACCCGCTCCAGTTGTTCCTCGGCCTGGCCGACGAGG
>JAIXVN010000442.1 GCA_027483005.1 Verrucomicrobiaceae bacterium | reverse complement strand
GTTCGATCCGGCGGGAAAATCGCTGAAGGGCGACAACTTCGTGAACGTGTATCGCGAGTTCAAGTCGGCCATTTCCCCCTACGACGTGAAGATCGACGCGATGGTGCCGGACGATGGCTGGCAGAACCGGCAATCGGTCTATGAACCGACACCGCGTGACTTTCCGGGTGGCTTCGCGGACCTGGTGAAACTCAGTGACGAACTGAGGAAGGAAGGCACCACACTGGGCCTCTGGCTGGCGCTCGATGGCACCAACTGCGATGTCAAGTGGGGGCAGTCGCAGGGTTTTGTGAGAGCTGGCGCGAACAAGTATTTCTCACAGTACTTTCCACACTACTCACTCAGCTCGGAGGCGTATCGGACCCGGATGGAGGCCCAGCTCAAGCGCCTAGCAGGCGAGGCGAAGGTCTCCTATTTCAAGCACGACTTCAACCACCTCTCGGATGTCGGTGAGGGCAACGGCCATCCGCCGACCGATCGCCACGGCCATGAGGCGAACGTGGACGCGATGATCAAGATGCTTCATTCGGCGAAGGAGGTGAATCCGCAGGTCTATCAGAACCTCACCAACTGGATCTGGTTCTCGCCGTGGTGGCTGATTCATGGCGACGCCCTCTGGATGCTTGCGGGCGATGACGGGGCGAACGGCAACTGGCCGGAGCTTTCCGTTCGTGCGATGGCCACGACCGATCGCGACACCTTCCTCTGGCGGATGTGGGGAAATCCGGCGGACCGGCCGCTGGTTCCCATTTCCCGCCTGATGACCCACGGGATCATCCTCAATGCCCGTCGCCAGCTCGAAGGTCCCGAAGACGGTGTCCGCGAGTGGGCGGATCATGTGATGATGTACTATGGACGTGGTATCCAGATGAAGGAGTGGTACATCACGCCAAAGGTCAGCACTCCCGAGCATTGGAAGGCCCTCTGCACCATCCATCGCTGGGCGGAGTCGCATTTCAAGGCACTGGCCAACAGCGTGTATGTCGGAGGACGTCCGGACGAGGGTCAGGTCTATGGATACGTCGGGTGGAGTGGCAACGATGGTGTGCTGGTGACCCGCAATCCCTCGGCGGCTCCGCAGGTGCTGACGATTCCGTTCGATGGAAAGCCCTTGGTGGAACGCGTGGTGTATCCGTATCGGGGCGAACTGCTTTCCTCCACGATCTCCGGAAACCAACTGCAGATCGAGGTTCCCGGCTATCAGACGCTCGCCATCGAGTTATCTCCCGGCAGATCTCCGACGAGACTGAAGCCTCTTGCCGCGATGAAGGTCGCGATGCCGAAGGCACATGAGGCCATCTTCGTGGCTCCTTCAGATGCCGCGGGTCGCGCCGAGGTCCTGGTCATCGGCTACCCGACCTTGCCCGAGGTCCGGATCAACGGCTCCTTGATCAAACCCGAGACCACCAGCAAGGCGCGGCTCAATCCCTTTCCCGGCTATGCACGAGCCGGAATGCCGAGCACCCAGGCTCGTGCCTGGGAAATGGCTTCATTCGATCTCAAAGCCTGCCTCGGGAAGGAGGTGAAGGTCGAGATCCTCGCTGGTTCCGAAGGCGATACCTCGGCTGAGTCATGGCTGCTGGTGGATCGGAAGGCGGAGGATGCCGCGCTCGGTGGCAAGACCTTGCCGTGGGCGATCGATGCCGGTCTTCGACGCCAGACCCTCCAGCTTCTGGCGGAGCATCCGGTGAAAGCGACGCCCATCCCGCAGCGGTCCCTTTCGGAATCCGAGCTCTCATCCCTGAGATCCGCCGCTCTGCTCATCGACTTGTTCGGGGTCAATCCAGCGGATGCCGGAGAGAAGACGCTTTGGCTGAATGGCCACAGAATCGCCACCCTGCCCGTCGTCGGTGACGAGTGGAAGGCATCGACGATCCCTTTGGATGCGGCCGCGATGAAGCTTTTGAAGAACGGGAACCGGATCGAGGTCCGACGTTCCAGCAACGTGGACAAGTTCAAGTTCCGTCGCGCGCGGCTCAGGGTTCAATTGGCAGACGGGTCCTGGGTGGAGAGCATCGTTCAGACGCAGGAGCAAACCACCGACAAGGACTGGGCTTACTTCAGCGGTGAGGTCTTTGCCGAGCCGCTGACATCCAAGCCCTTGATGCTCGATTTCCGCGCCCCCTGAGGCGGCGTGCTTGCGGCGATGTGGAAAATGCCGTTGATTCGGACATGCGTGTTCGTTGCCTTCTTTTGCTCTGGATCGTTCCCCTGCTCACCCACTGTGGCGGAAGCGGCACCTCCACACGGATGCCACAAGTCATCAACGTTTCCGCCTACGATCCGAAAGAGCGCCAGCGTGACGGCCGGTCCTACTCCGAGCACGACGTTTCCGCCCTGAAGAAAAACGGTGCGTCAGCCCTGATCGCCCGCTGCGGAAAGGGCGGCGTGCTGGATGAAAAGTGCGCCACGTTCCTCGCCTCGGCCGATCATGAGGGCATGCACGTCGGAGCCTACTACCGACTTCAAACCCATGTCGATGCCGCCGCGCAGGCCGATCAGTTTGTAAGCCGGATGGAGTCGATCGCCCGCAGCCGTTCCTGGAATTCGGAGAAGATCCTCCTGGCCGGGGATTTCGACGCGAACTCGAAACTCTCCGACATCACCCGCTTCATTGATCGGGTGGAGGCACGCACCGGTTGCCCGCCTGTGGTTTATCTGGAGAACAGCGAGCACCTTCGCGTCCTGCTCAACCGGGCCGATCCAGCAACGAAGGCCAGGCTGCGCCGCTGCCCCTACTGGGCCGCGCTTTACTCCTGTGAAACCGGAGCCTGCAAGTCCTTCCCCGCGCCCGAGACACCGAAGGGGCTGGTGAACCAATACAATGTCTGGCACGACTGGACGCTGTGGCAATATGGTGGAGTGGATTGGCAGAATGGCCGCTCGATTCCGAAGTGCTACGTGCATCGTACTTTCCGATCCAGTCCCTACTTCGGCGATCTCGATCGTCCCGTGGAGCGCAATGTCTTCAACGGCAGCCACGGAGAGCTAGCCACATTCTGGAGCCGACATGGGATTTCGACCCGTTGAGGGGATCGTCGTTTGACCCCGGGTTCATCTGTGCTTTGATCTGCGGACCATGAGCAAGATCGTTCCACTTATCAGCTCCGGCACCGCTGGCCCACTGGGTGTCCTTCATCTCCCACGCCTCTGGCAGAAGGTCTCGCTCGCCGCCCGCGGCAAGCTGGCTGAGGGCTACAAGGGCCCCGGCCCGGGTTATGATTACATGGTGATCGAGGCCCTCGGTCTGGACAAGGACGCGCTGGTCGCCTTCATCACCGACAGCCGACCGACCTATGCGGGGTTCGAAGCCTGGATCGCCAGCCAGCCCGGAGTGAAGCTCGATGCCGCTTCGGTTTCCGCGCTGAATGCCTCGATCACCGGCTACAACCACACCGACGACATCCGCGCCACCATCTGCGTCACCGCCGGAATCCCGGATGACGCCACCGCTCCAAGGGATGCTGTGAACCTCAACAACCTTGACGACTGGTCCGAGTTTCACGCTGCCGAGTTGGCGTGATGGGGAGGCGATGCGAATCGCGAGTGCCGGAAGAGCCTTTCCCACACCCTTCACGACCCGCGATTCACCAGTCACTCTCTCTTCCCCGCCGGGATCTGGAAAGGGGTCCGGATTCCGTGGGCTGAGGCCCGGGCTGGTCTCCGGGGCCGTTTGGACACCATGGCACCACTGCCCATGGTTCATCCATGCGGCTGACCATCCGGACGACGATCTCCAAGCCATGCCCGCAGCCATGCGATCGCCACGAAGGTCACCCTCACCGAGGCGGTGGAAGATCTGCTGCGGAGCTGCGATGCCTGTCGGCCCCGGTCAGGTCGCCTGCCAGGCACCGTCAACATTCCGCCTGTGGATGAACCTGCCCCCGCAATCGATGGCGAACAGATGAAGCCAGCCGTTCTCGACGAGATGTCGGACGCCTTCATGCTTCGCGATCACAGCATCGATATCGGAACACGGAGCCTCGATGAAGACGCTGAGTCGCACTGGTTCATGCATCCACTTTTCTCCGTCGTGAACACTCTGGAGCGGCAGGCCGGCGAGAAGGTCGCCACCATTGCCCTGCTGGATGCCGAAGGTGCCGACGACATTGTGCGTGACCTTGTTGCCACTGCCCCAAAGCCGGTTGTTCACCGTGCTGGCGTAGTACTGCAGGTTGATCCAGTTCGCCACGATCATGGGAGCGGTCATGATGAGTTCGAGCGTGCTCCTGTCAGGATCGGCAGCGGGATCATAATTGTGCAGGAACACCCGACCTTGGAGATTCAATTGTCGGGTGCGATCCCGCGGTGCGGCGATGAAGGCCGCGTTGCCCGCGAGACCCCACTCCGGACGGACCTGCGACCAATCACCGCTGCGCTGATCGATGAGTTTCCCGAGTTCCGATTCGGCGACGCCTGCAAGCCCCAGAGTGGTGGAGCGTTGCTGGCGGCAGCCCCTTGAGGCATCATCAAGCCATAGCTGGAGCTGCATGAGATCCGTCTGATGGGAGGAAGGCACCTTGTCGGAGTCGAACAGGGTGATGACATCCGTCGTGGTGTTATGGAGTGCCGCGATGAAATGCGTGTCTTCGGGGATCTGAATGCCTTGAGCCCGCAGGGCCTGGCGGACATGAGGTTGATTGAGGATCGCGACGGCGATACGGGCATTGGCATCACCTGCATGGCCCCCGCAAGCACCGCAGTCGAGTCCCGCCGCGTAGGGATTGTTGGTGGTGTGGCTGCCGTGGCCGCAAAGCATGACCAGTCGCGCGAAGTTGCTGGTGAGCCCCATGTTCTTCAAGGCCCCGAAGGCCAGTTGGACCTGATCCTCAGCCGGAATCCCGGACTCCAAGGGGCTGTCATCGGCAGCCTCCGCAGCGACGTGTCTTTCTTGATTCAGATTGGGGGAGGCACAACTTGCGCAGCCGTGGGACTTCGGTTTTCCGCCAAGCTGGAAGGAGTCCCGGACCAGTTTCCAGGCGAAGCCGATCCCGGCGGCTTCAACGAAACTGAAGCAGCTCACCGCCGAGGTTTTGAAGGCATTCCATGAGTGCTCCGTGCGTCTTCCCAGTTGCCTCTTCTGCCGCGCGTCCCTCTCCTGCTCAGGCGTGGCATCGGGGAGGTGCTCGCGGACGCGATACTTCGGTGAGAGCAGGACTGGAACCTGGGAAGTGCCGTGCCGTTCACCATAGGGCACGTACTCGATCGGCATGCCAAAGAAGCCTGCAAAGCCAAGCGTCTCGATCTGATCCGACGAGGACTCCATCGAGCGCCGCATCACTTCGGACCTCACGTCAATGCAGAACACGGCCTGCACGGCGGGGTGGGCCCTGGAGGGCGCAGTCGCACTGCAGGCGGACGCGGTGATCTTCGAGA
Organism: Verrucomicrobiaceae bacterium; assembly: GCA_027483005.1. GTDB lineage: Bacteria > Verrucomicrobiota > Verrucomicrobiia > Verrucomicrobiales > Akkermansiaceae > Luteolibacter. The sequence goes on along the minus strand of JAIXVN010000442.1, from coordinate 8,866 downwards.
CAAGCTCACGCTGGAAGCCGGTCTCCAGCGCACGCTGCCAGAGAAGATGCGGCTGCATCATCGGGTCGTGCGGGGATTCTTCGGCTGAGAGGGTCTTCAGCCAACTCTCCCGCAGTCCGGTCCCATCGAACTGCCTGGCAAGCTGCAACTCGAACACCAACCGGACGGCGAGCAGGTCGAGCAACGATTCATCGGACATGCCACTCATTGTCTTCTTCCTGACCCTGTATTGAACATAACTGCTCCAGCCGGGAAGAGTCATGAGAAGACGGTGCAGATAATCCTCCAACTGCGCGACAGGTAGCCCGAGCTCATCGAGGATCGCGCAGATCGCCGAGCTGGCGCCTTCGGGCAAGCTCATGACAAGCTTCCGAAAGCCTTGAAACCCGATGATCTCGGGGGATGCGTCGATCCGTGCTGCCTCGCGCCAGGCGGCGTAAAGCGGCAGTTCCTGCCACGGCATCCGCCAGGAGGATTGGCCCTCATCGAAGCAGGACGCGCACCATCTGGAGATCTCCTCGGTGACCAGGGAGTTCCATGGCCTGCCAGATGGGGAAGTGGCCAGATCCGCGAGGCTGTGCATGGCCGCCATCGGCTCGGACCCCGGTTTCTCCAGCCAGGCAAGGAGATCACGGGGGGCGAGTTGGGAACCACTCTGCTGGATCGCCTCCGCGAGATCCTGGACGGTGATCCGGCCCCGCTTGAACTCCTGCTGAAAGTAGTCCACGTCCATGACCATGTCCTGATGGGCGACACGCCGCATCAGCCCACACGCGGCTTCGAATGATCGATCAGCCAGCCCGAGGAAGGGATTGACCGCAACAAAGTTCTGAAGAGGCCAGAGCGGCGGTACGCGCCGGCAGGCGTTGCGGGCGAGACCGAGTGGGACCGAACTGTCTGCCTTGATGATGCGGTTCATCGAACTCTTTCCGACTGGTGGTGAGATGAGGGTGGCGTTCATGAGAAGGATGATCCTGAGGGGATCAGGAGATGAGTTTGGCGGTGATGCGGTTGAAAAGGGTGCCCAGGTAGAAGCCGTTGCTGGCATGAACATAGAGACGCGCGAACGCTGGACGGGACGACCAGCTTGGCAGCTGGGACTGGAAGATCAGCACCGAGAGGAAAAGCAGTGCCACCAGGACCATCACCCCATGTTCAACCGCGCTGCGCGGCGGGGCGTAGGTCGGCAGGCTCGCCGCGAGCAGATGCTCGAAGCCGCCGTGCAGGGTGAAGCAGGCGAGCGTGGCCGCCGTCACCGTGCCAATGCCTCGTAGCAGGAGCTTCCGCCTCATGGTGCTGCTCCAGAGGGTCCACAGCAGATAAGCCATCGCCATGATGAAGACCGCGATGAGCAGGAGTTGCCCGGGGTCGCTTTCAAGGGTCACCCCGAGCGCGGCGGAGATGCCGGAGCCGACCGCGACCGACGCCGCAAGGGAGCCGAACACCACCACAGGATGGGCCGCTGGCCGGCCGACCGGTGTCCAGGCCGACTTGGTCAGGTTCACCACGCTGCCGCTGCTGAGGAAAGCGTGGGCCTTGTAAAGCGAGTGCGCGACAATGTGCAGAACCGCCAAAGCGAAGGCTCCGAGACCACATTGAAGCATCATGAAGCCCATCTGCGCCACCGTGGACCAGGCGAGCGATTTCTTGATGCTCGTCTGTGTCATCATCACCACGCTTGCGAAAAGCGCGGTGAAGGCTCCGAGCAGCGCGAGCGTGTTCAACGCAGCAGGTGCCTGCGTGACCAGCGGGCTCAATCGCACGATCAGGAAACCGCCGGCATTGATGATGCCCGCATGCATCAGCGCTGAGACGGGAGTCGGCGTTTCCAGCGTGTCGGGCAGCCAGGAATGGAAGGGGAACTGCGCGGACTTCAGCATCGCCGCCGCGACCAGCAGCCCTGCCACGGCACCCGCGTGCTGGCCCTCCGGCTTCGAGAACAGCTCATGAAACTCCCAGGTGCCGTGGCCGCGCCAGACCAGCACCAGGGCCGCGATCATGCAGGCATCCGCCAGCCGGCTGATGACGAACTTCTTGCGGGCCGCGACCATCGCCGCGGGTCGGTCGCGGTAAAGTGTGAGCAGTTGATGCAGGCTCAGGCTTGTCGCCACCCATGCGGCGGTGAAGAGCAGCAGATTGCTTGAGATGATCAGGACCACGACGCTTGCAAGGGTCGCCACCATCCAGCAGGAAAAGGTCGCCTGGACTGGATCCCCATCGAGATAGTTGATGGCATATCGGGTCACCACCAAGCCGAGAAAGCCCACCAGCACCAGCATCAGCGAGGACAGCGGATCGATCAGGAAGGCCAGCTTCGCCGGTCCCCAGGTTGCCAGTTCGAAGCGCATGGGCCCCGCAAGCATGACAGCAAGTGCGAGCAGCAGTGAGACGACGAAGACCATCCGGGCAAACCACTCCGCGCCCTCTGCGGAGCGCTTCCCATCCCTCCACAACATGGAGACGACCATCAGTCCCACAAGCAGCAGTGGTGCGATCCATTTGGAGGCGTCAAGCAGTGCGGGAGTGGCGAGGAGAATGTGGTTCATGGGCATGTGGGTTGAATGGCGACATCCTTGCCTGATTTTTTCGCTTTGAGCTATTTCATGTTTTTGCAATCATCGTTCGCTTTGATAAAAGCGACAATTCATGGCTTTCCTGAACTACCACCACCTCCGCTACTTCCGCGCCATCGCCCATGAAGGCAGCCTCACCAAGGCTGCCAGGCATCTGAATCTCTCCCAGTCCGCATTGAGCATCCAACTGCGGAGCCTTGAGGAAAACCTCGGCCAACCCCTGTTCGAACGGAAGCACAAGTCACTGTTGCTGACGGAGGCCGGACAGATCGCCCTGGAGTATGCCGACTCCATCTTCCGCAGCGGCGAGGAGTTGACCGACCTCCTGCAGAACAGCGCCAAGCGCAGCCGCAGCTTCCTGCGGGTCGGTGCCGCGTCCAACCTGTCGCGGAATTTCCAACTCACCTTCCTGCGGCCCCTCATCACGCGCGACGACGTTGAACTCGTCATCCACTCCGGATCGCTTCGCGAGCTGCTGGTCCAGTTGAAGGCTCACACGCTCGACGTGGTGCTCTCCAACTCGCCTGTTAGACGCGATGGCGAGTCCGGTTGGCACAGTCACCTGCTCAACGAACAGCCAGTGAGCTTCGTGGGACGTAAAGCCCGGGGCATGAAGCCTTTTCGTTTCCCCGAGGATCTGCGGCATGTCTCGGTCGTGGTCCCAAGCCTGGAGAGCAGCATCAGGGCCGCCTTCGACCTGCTGATGGACCAGCTTGGCATCCGTCCAAACATTGCCGCGGAGGTGGATGACATGGCCATGCTGCGCCTGATGGCCCGCGAAACCAGGGGCGTGACCCTGGTCCCTCCTGTCGTGGTGGCGGATGAGCTCGCGAGTGGAGTCCTGGTCGAACGTTACCGCTTTCCCGAGATCAAGGAAGCCTTCTATGCCATCACTCCGAGTCGTCGGTTTCCGAATCCGATCCTCAGGGAGCTGATGACGAAGCGCAAGTAGCGCCACCGCGAGGCCAGCAGGGCTGCAAGGCTGCCTTCGAATGCTTCAGGCTCCGTGGATCGCCTTCCTGATCGCGAACCACCACCGGAATTGATGCCGTCGGCCCGAGAGGGACATGGGAAAGCCTCATCGACCCGGATCGGAACCGGAACCAGAGCAGCCAACCCAGGCAGGCAAGAGGCAAGAGTCGTGTGATCCATCTGATGGGCATTTTCATGATAGGAGCTCTCCCGATCATTTATCATCGGAGATGTGCGTAATCAGGAGATGAGGACCGCGTCCACTTTGCAGATGCAAGGCGAAGCGATTTCCCGGTTCTCTGCAAAGGGCTTGCAAAGCCCTTCTCCGGGTTGGATTTCAGGAAACCTGGCGCGGGTTGGAAACCCGCGTTCCACTTGGAGGCCGTGGGATCGACGAACGAATGGACAAGCCCGCCGCTCTCTCCCATCCTCGGGCCGTGTCCGACGCCTACTCCCTCGTCCGCCCGCTTCTTTTCCGACTCGATGCCGAGGTGGCCCATCACCTGAGCTTGCGCCTGCTGCGCCTGGCGGAGCGGAGCGGGCTCCTGAACCTGATGTTTCCAGCCGATCCCTTCGCGACTCCGGTGGAGGTGATGGGGTTGAAGTTTCCGAACCGGGTGGGTCTGGCCGCCGGGCTCGACAAGGAGGGAAACACCATCGATGCGCTCGGCCGGCTGGGATTCGGCTTCGTGGAAATCGGGACGATCACCCCGCGTCCGCAGGCTGGAAATCCCAAGCCGCGGCTGTTCCGGCTGATCCCGGACGAGGCGATCATCAACCGGATGGGTTTCAACAACCCGGGGATCGAAGCCGGCGTTGAGAACGTGCGGCGTAGCAGGCATTTCGACGGCGTGATCGGTTTCAACATCGGCAAGAACAAGGACACGCCGAACGAGAACGCGGCGGACGATTACCTCGCCTGCCTGCGCGCGGCCTACCCGGTGGCGGACTACATCGCGGTGAACCTTTCCTCGCCGAACACCCCTGGACTGCGCGATCTGCAGGGTGAGGCGGCTTCGGCACGCCTGCTGGAAACCTTGAAGCGCGAGCAGGAGTCGCTCGCCGTGCGTCATGGCAAAACGGTGCCGCTGCTGTTCAAGGTGGCCCCGGATCTGGAGGATGCGCACATTTCCGGGCTGGCGAAAGTGTTCCTCGATGGCGGGCTGGACGGACTGATCGCGACCAACACCACCCTCGACCGCCGGGCGGTGCAGGGGCACCCACGGGCGAACGAGGCCGGAGGGCTTTCGGGCAAACCGCTGACGACCCGCAGCACGGAGGTGATTGCGGCGTTTTCCTCGGCCTTTGGCGGGCGAGTGCCGATCATCGGGGTGGGTGGGATCTCATCGCTCGAGGACGCGCAGGCGAAACTGCGGGCCGGGGCCTCGCTGGTGCAGATTTACTCGTCGTTCATCTACCAGGGCCCGGCGCTGGTGGAGAAGCTGGTGAAGGGTCTGTGATCTGGAGAACTGGCGAGAGCAACTGGCAAGAATTCCGCTTGAGGACGGTCTGGAGTGGTTTATCTCTTAGGGGTCAAATCGACATCATCATGAAAACCATCCTCACCTCCACTTGCACGCTTCTCGTCGCCCTCACCTTTTCCAACTGCTCGGGTCCGACCGGTCCTGACACCCAGCGCGGTGCCGTCGTCGGCAGCCTGCTTGGGGCCGGGGTTGGTGCGATCGTTGGCAACCAGTCCGGCAACCCGGGTCAAGGGGCCCTCATCGGAGCCGCCGCTGGCGGACTGGGCGGAGCGGCACTCGGCAATGCCCGCGACACCGAGCGCCGCAACTACACCAATCAAAACGGCTACTACGACAAGAACGGCTACTGGCACCAGAACGGTTACTGATCGTTGCCAATCACGCCTCGTTTTCAAAACGAACTCTCAGCAAGGTCATCCGGGAATCACCGGGTGGCCTTCTTTTTTGGATGAAAAGGTGCGCCAGTGCCTCTTATCCTCGAATCAATCCGCCATGCCTCGTTCCCTTTTCCTCGCCGCCGCCTTCCTTTTCTCGCTGCTGACGCCCTCGCACGGGCAGCTCGATTTCGCGCAGGATATGGAAGTAAAGAAGAACTCAACCGTTGCCTCCTTCCATTCCGAAGTGAAGTCCATCGCCCCGGGAAAACCTTTCACGGTGGCGCTCCAACTGGCACATCCGGCTGAATGGCACAGCTACTACAAGAACACCGGAGGCGTTGCCAATCCCCCGAAGATCAACTGGACCCTTCCGGATGGCTTCACCGCTGGTGAAATCCAGTGGCCAACCCCGGAGATCAAGGATGTCTTCGGCAGCAACGGGTTTGTCTATGACGGCACTCCCATCTTCCTCGTCGAGATCACCCCGCCTGCCAACCTGAAGACCGGCGAAGCCGTCAAGATTCTTGCCAAGGCCGGATGGCAGATCTGCGACAAGAGCTCCTGCAACGACGAGAAGGCCGAATTCTCCCTCAGCCTCAATGTCGCCGATGCTCCGCAGATCGATCCATCGAAGGCCGACCTCTTCACGAAAGCCCGCGCCGCGCTGCCGAAGCTTTCCGCCGCCTGGAAGTTGGCGGTCGAAAGCGCACCAGACTCCGTGAAGATCCGCATGACGCCAGGTGAGGGAGCAGCCAAGGATCCTGAGAACTCAGGGCTTGAGTTCATCCCTGCCGACAATTTCGTGCTCACCACCGCCGATGGTGGTTCGATCACGAAAGAGGGCAGCGACCTGATCATCACGGTGAAGCGCGCCAAGGAGGCTCCCAATGGCGACCCGACGATTCCAGGCAAGAGCCTTTCCGGCATCCTCGTGGCGAAGTCGCCGCTGGACACCACCCTCGGTGCGAAGGCGATTCTGCTCTCCAATGTCAGCTTTTCCAAGCCACCAGCGGCGAGCCTTTCCTTTGGCGCACTGCTTCCGGTGCTAGGAGGCATGCTGCTGGGAGGCCTGATCCTCAACCTGATGCCCTGTGTCTTCCCGGTGCTGGGACTCAAGATCATGAGTTTCGTCCAGCAGGCAGGACAGGAACGGAGAAAGATCATCTTCCATGGTTTGGCGTTCACGGGAGGAGTGCTGATCTCGTTCTGGATCATCAGCGGGATCCTGTACTTTCTTCGCGAACACTCGGGCGCGGAGATCGGGTGGGGCTACCAGCTTCAGAACAAGTGGTTCGTCTATGGTCTGGTGATGCTGTTCTTCGTTTTTGGCCTGAACATGTTCGGCCTTTTTGAAGTTGGAACCTCCGCCACCTCGCTTGGCGGAAGCCTTCAGTCCAGGAACGGGATCTCGGGTTCCTTCTTCTCCGGCGTTCTCGCCACGGTTGCCGCCACACCCTGTTCCGCTCCGATTCTCGGGCCGGCCATCGGTGCGGCGGTGGTCCTTCCGACGGTTCAGTTCTTCACGGCTTTCACGGCCATGGCGCTGGGCTTGTCGCTGCCTTATCTGCTGCTTTCGATGTTCCCCAAGTTGATCGATTTCCTGCCGAGACCGGGGGCGTGGATGGAATCATTCAAGCAAGGCATGGCGTTTCTCCTTCTCGGAGCAGCGGGCTATTTCTTCTGGGTTTACATGGACCACGTGGTCCCGGATGTCCTTTTCATCGTGATCCTGGGCTTTGTGGCCATCGCGCTCGCCTGTTGGATCTATGGCAGATGGTCAACTCCGATGAAGTCCACTCGTGTCCGCTGGATGAGTCGCTTGATTGCGGTGATCATCGGCGGAGCAGGACTCTATTCCGCGACCGGACCTTATCATGGCTTGGAATGGGAGCGCTGGAGCCAGGGGAAAGTTGATACCTACCTGGAACAGGGAACCCCGGTTTATGTCGATTTCACCGCAAAATGGTGTGCCACCTGCCAGGTCAACAAGAAGAGAGCCTACAGCGACGAGGTGATTGCCCTGTTCAAGGAGCGGGGAATCGTTCCTCTCAAGGCCGACAAAACGAAGCCTGACCCTGAAATCGACGCCAAGGTCGCGGAGTTCAATCGGGCCGCCATTCCCGTGAACGTTCTCTACGTTCCCGGCAAACCACCGATCCTGACTCCTGAACTCTTGAGCCCCGAGTATCTCAAGGAACTCATCACGAGGGAGGTTCCCGCGAAGAAGTGAATGGACCGCTTCCTTCAGTTCGCAGTCCATTCTTGAGAATCCGCGACTTCCGCCTTTCACGGGCGCTTGAACGCCGCCACAATGGCAGCCCATGAGCGATTTCCCCATCCTGGTCGTCAACGATCCCTGGCTGGCTCCCTACGAAGGCGCGATCCGGCGACGGTCGGAGCGTTTCAAGGAAACCCTGGCCCACATCGAGCACCACGCGGGGTCGCTTTCCGCGCATGCGACCGGCCACAAGTTCACCGGCATCCAGTATCAGGCCGCCGGGCCTTGCTGGATGATCCGTGAGTGGGCTCCGAAGGCGAAGGCGGTCTTCCTCATCGGCGATTTCAACGGCTGGAACCGCGAAAGCCATCCGCTCGCACCCGCCGGGGCCGGAGTGTGGCAGCTCCGCTTGCCGGGCGATGCCCTCGACCATGGCCAGCGCGTCAAACTTCACGTCGTCGGGGCCAATGATTCCCGTCGCGACCGCGTGCCCGCCTGCATCCGTCGCGCCGTGCAGGACAGCGTCACGCACGACTACTCCGGACAGATCTGGAATCCGCCGCAGCCTTATCAGTGGAGAAACGAGTTCGATCCCGCCACGGTCACCACGCCGTTCATTTACGAGGCCCATGTCGGCATGTCCGGTGAGGAGGGTCGTGTACACACCTACCGAGAGTTCGCCGATGACGTCCTGCCCCGGGTGAAGCGCGGCGGCTACAACACGGTGCAGCTCATGGCCGTGCAGGAGCATCCGTATTACGGCTCGTTCGGCTATCATGTCTCGTCGTTCTTCGCGCCCTGCTCGCGCTTCGGCACGCCGGATGATTTGAAATATCTCGTCGATACCGCCCACGGGCTCGGCATCGCGGTGCTGTTAGACATCGTCCACTCGCACGCGGTGAAGAACATCGCCGAGGGCCTCAACGACTTCGATGGCTCCGGCAACCAGTATTTCCACTCCGGGGATCGCGGCGAACATCCGCTCTGGGACTCGAAGTGCTTCGACTACGGCCGCTCGGAAGTCCGACAGTTCCTGCTCTCCAATCTCCGCTGGTGGCTGGAGGAATTCCGCTTCGATGGCTTCCGCTTCGATGGCGTGACCTCGATGCTCTATCATTCGCACGGCAACAAGTCCTTCGGCAGTTATGACGACTACTTCGGTGGCGATGCCGAGGAGGACGCCATCCTTTATCTCCAGCTCGCAACCACCCTGATCAACCGCATCAAGCCCGGCGCTCTGAT
>JAIXVN010000015.1 GCA_027483005.1 Verrucomicrobiaceae bacterium | reverse complement strand
TCGGCGGCTGCGTGAAGGGCGCGGGTATGATTTCACCGAGCATGGCCACCATGCTTTGCTTCATCACCACGGATGCCCACATCCCCACCGAGGCCTTGCGCAAGGCGGTGCTGGAATGCGTGGAGGAAAGCTTCAACCGCATCACCATCGATGGTGATATGTCCACCAACGACACCGTGCTGGTCCTTGCCAACGGGGCGTCCGGCATGCCGGCCATCCGTCGCAATGGAAAGCGTTGCAAACAATTCCGCCAGGCCTTGCGCTGGTTGATGCTGGAGCTCGCCAAGGCGGTCGTCCGCGATGGCGAGCGCGTCACGAAATTCGTCACCGTCCAGGTGAAGGGCGCGCGCACATACCTCGATGCGAAGAAGGTCGCCGAGGCGGTTTGTAAGTCCGCGCTGGTGAAGTCCTCGTGGAATGGTGGCGATCCGAACTGGGGCCGCATCATCCACGCCGTGGGATATTCCCGCGCGAGGATCCGTGAGGAGCTGGTGGACATCCACATCGGCGGCAAGGCGGCTTGCCTCGGCGGGCTCCAGGCCCCCACGCCCATGGATGAGTTGCGCGCGGTGGTCGCCGAGCCGGAGTTCGAGATCGTCATCCACCTCAACCAGGGCTCGGCGGATTATGTCATGTATTCCAGCGACCTGTCCCCGGAGTACATCGATTTCAACCGCTCCGAATACGCCTACTGGAAACAAGCACGCAAGGACGGGCTGGTTTGATCCGGGGGATCGTGCAGGATTTGCACGAATCGCTAAGGGTTTCCGAAGGATGTGCCTTCAATGGCACGCGCGAAGTGTGCAAATTTTGCCACAGTTGTCCGCGCGCCCATGAAACCTTCACCCATGTCACCCAACGAATCTGGCTCCCTGCCATGGGCTGCCGGCGATGCCCTGAACTCCGCGCCTGCGGGAGGCCCCAGAGTCCCGCATTCCAGGGCAGCCTGGAAGGCACGTGGGGGGCATGAATTGGAGTCGGTATTCGACGAACAGGAACTGGATGCGGAGCGGCGCAAGGACGTGCTCGCCAAGGCGGCCTTCCGCATGACCGCCACCCGTGCCGCGGGCCCCGTGACGGGGGTGGAGGCCGGATTCCGTCCGGAAACGGCGGCCAAGGCCCACGTGCGGAATCCGTGGGCGATCTGGAAACCGTCCGATCTTTTCATCCAGTGCGGGCCCCTGCTCACCGTGTTCATCGGAGTGCAGATCGCATCCGCCTGCATGACCGCCCGCTGGCTTGCCGAGCAAGGGGTTCTGGACCGCGCGCTTCTCACGGGAATGCTGCCGCTGCTTTTTCTCACACTCGACGCACTGACCTTCGTCTCGTTGCGCGGCCGACTGCTTCCCGGATTTGCCAAGCCAGCGCTCTGGCTGGCCGCCGCCACGCTCGCGCCGGGCGGACTGGCCCTAGGTTTGTTTGGCTTCGCTTCCTCCCGCTCCGCAGGTTAAACCGTCTCCCCGGGTTTCTTCAGGCACGGTTTCCGATCATGCATCATCCGCGGCATTCTCGAATCATCCGGAATTTTCGGTTGGCCGCGTGCCTGTTGATTTTGAAACGCCTGGTCTTGATTGCCGTGATTCCCTGCTGCGTCGCCGGGATACTCGCCCACCGGCATGCCTGGGTGCTCACCGGTTTGTCGCTGATTCTTTTGGGAATCATTCTGGGCGTGTTGCAACGCATCTTCGCGGCATCTGCGAAGTGCCCGCTCTGCATGATGCCTCCGCTGGGGCGCTCCGGATGTGTGAAGCACCGCCGCGTCCGATCGCTCTTCGGCAGCAAGCGCTCGCTGGTCGCCATCTCGATTCTCTTCCGCGGGTGGTTCCGCTGCCCGTATTGCAATGAGCCCACCGAGATGTCGTTGAAGTCCGGGCATCATTCCGGTTGAGGCGGACCCGCGATCCGCACATCTCCGGATTGTTTCCTCGCAGGACGGACTGCGGAGTGGAAGGCTGGTTCCGTCATGCAAGTGATGCCGGTCGTCCTGAGGGTCTTCTTTTCCGCCTGCCAGGCTGCCCCGCGTGCAGCTCTACGAGCTCTCGAAAAACCCCAAGGAACCCCAAAAGCTGTGCGAGGCCGACCCCACGATCGTCCCACGGCTCTAGACACGCCTTGCAGAATGGATCGCGGCCACCCCTTGAAATCCATGACCTCTCTTTCCTCATGAAACCCATCGCCCTGCTCCTCGCCCTCTCGCTGCCGGCCGCGGCCACCAACGTGATCCTCATGATCGCCGACGACCTCGGACACATGGACGTCGGCTTCAACAACCCTTCCACGTTCTACGAGACACCCCACCTCAACGCACTCGCCAAACAAGGCCTCCGCTTCACCGCGGGATACGCCGCCTGCCCGGTTTGCTCTCCCACCCGCTCCTCCATCCTCACCGGGCAATACCCCGCGCGAACGAAAAACACCGACTTCTTCGGCGCTCCCAACGGCCATCAGGAACTGCCTGCGGATCCTTCCACCCTGCGCCCCACCGACCTCGGCCCCGCCGCCGCCCGGCCGCTCATCCCCGCCCCTTACCTTGCACGCCTCGCCGCCTCCCACACCACCCTGGCCGAGGCCTTCAAGGCGGCCGGATATGCCACCCTGCACGCGGGAAAATGGCACCTCGGCCCGGAAGGATCGTGGCCCGAGGACCACGGCTTCGATGTGAACATCGGCGGCACCGACAAGGGCGGCCCCTATGGCGGCGGCAAGCCCTACTTCACCCCATACGGCAACAAGCGCCTCAAGGACGGACCTCCCGGCGAGCACCTCGAGGACCGCATGGCCGATGAAGTCCGCCGCTTCATCACCTCTAACAAAAACCGCCCCTTCTTCATCCACATGCCCTTCTACTCGGTGCACACGCCGCTCGGCGGAAAACCGGAGCTCATCGAGAAATACCGCCGCAAGAAAGCCGCCCTCGGCCTCAAGGCCGCCTTCGCTCCGGAACCGCCGCGCGAGAACCGCACCGTCCAGGAACACGCGGTCTACGCCGCCATGGTCGAGTCCATGGACCAGGCCGTCGGCAAGGTGCTCGCCTGCCTCGATGAAAACGGCCTCGCCGAGGACACCATCGTCCTCTTCTTCGCCGACAACGGCGGCCTCTCCACCTCCGAAGGCTCGCCCACCAGCAACCTCCCCTACCGCGCCGGCAAGGGCTGGATCTACGAGGGCGGCATCCGCGAGCCGCTCGTCGTCCGCTGGCCGAAAACGGTGAAACCCGGCGGCACTTGCGACACGCCCGTCATCTCCACCGACTTTTATCCGACGCTGCTCGCGGCCTGCGGGCTCGACCCGCTGCCCGCCCAACACGTCGACGGCCGCTCGTTCCTCCACCTGCTCAAGGACCCGTCCCACCCCTCCACCGGCCCCACCCGCCCGCCGCTCTTCTGGCACTACCCGCACTGGGGCAACCAGGGCGGCATCCCTTCCTCCGCCGTTCGGGATGGCCACTGGAAGCTCATCGAGTTCTACTGGAAAAAGGGCTTCGAGCTCTATGATCTGTCAAAGGACCCCGGCGAGCAGACCAACCTCGCCGAGAAGATGCCGGAAAAAGTGGCCGAGCTGAAAGCCAAGCTCCAAGCCTTCAAGACGGACAGCGGCGCGATTCTTCCCATCGTCAATCCCAGGCCGGATCCTTCCTTCGAGAAGTGGTGAGTTCACCAAGCAGGTTGGCAAGATAAAGGAAACATGAACATGGCGGCGGTGGGGTTGAAGTGAAGCCTTTGAATGCGATGGGGGCTTCGACGTTGGGCTTGCCCAGCCGGTCGGCAAGACTCACCTTCGCCATCCTAAGGCCCAGACATGAAAGTTTCCTAGAGTCATTCATCCAACCGAGCCGGGAGAACCAGCTGATGTCGCCATGAAAGCCTGTCGGAAGCGGATGAATCTCTCACCAAGTGTGATCTCGATTCTCGCCTGTGTTCTCGTGGCCGGACTTCTCGTCCTGCGATGTTCACCAGACCTGCTTGGAACCGGAGGGAAGCGGTTTCTCGGTGCTGTCATGGCGATCATCCTGATTCAGGGTGTAGATTGGATTGTCGAATTCCAACGTCATCAAAAGCTTTCACGGATCTCCAAGAGATGAATTCGAATGACTGTTCAAGACAAGCGATCCATTGTTGAACAAGGATCTTGAGAACAAGCGCGGCCAGGCCTCCGGTCGGCTAGGTCTCGCGTCGCCTTCCGTTGCAGACTTGGCTCCCGCTCGCAGCAATGCCGCCACTTTGACTCGTCAAATCCCGAGCACATTGGGCTGAGATCCTTCCGGCAAGGGGGGGAGCGAGGCTGTCCGCCGTCAAAAAGCCGCGTCGCTGAATTTCCCATTTCGATTTCCCTCGTTCTCGACTCTATTGCCCGCGTGTCCGCGCCCGACCTGAAGGCCAAGCTTCGCGATGTTTCCCACCAACCCGGCGTTTACCTGATGAAGGACCGCCTGGGCTCGATCATCTATGTCGGCAAGGCACGCGACCTGAAGAAACGGCTTTCCTCGTATTTCCTCGCCTCGCGGAAGATGCGGGCCGACCTCAAGACCCGGGCGCTGATCGACTCGATCCACGACTTCGAGACCCACGAGGTCCGCTCCGAGGCCGAGGCCCTCCTCCTCGAAGGCAAGCTCATCAAGGACTACCGCCCGCGCTACAACATCGCGTTCCGCGACGACAAGCGCTTCCTGCTCCTGAAGATCCGTGTCGATGAGCTCTGGCCGCGCTTCCAGACGACCCGGATGAAAAAGGAGGACGGTGCCCGCTACTTCGGCCCTTTTCCCCACTCCAGTGCCCTGCGTGCCACGGTCAACTGGCTCAACCGCCGCTATGGCCTGCGCGTCTGCCGCAGCAGCGATCCCGGCGATACCGACTACAAGCACTGCAACGCCGACATCATCCGCAACTGCTCCGCGCCCTGCATCCACCGCATCCTCCGCGAGGAATACATCGCCCGCATCGACGAGGCCTGCGCGATCCTCGAAGGGAAGGGGAGGAAGGGCATTTTCGACGACCTCCGCGTCGAGATGGAAAAGGCGGCCGAGCGGCTCGATTTCGAAAAGGCCGCCACCCTCCGCGATGTCTGGCTGAACCTTGAAAAGACCATCAACCCGACCCGTCAGTTCACCCGGGGTCGCGGCGTGCCCACCACCGTCAAGCCCACCGAGGACCTCGCCGACCTGGGCGATGCGCTGCGGCTCAATGGGCCACCACGCGTCATGGAGTGCTTTGATATCTCCAACGTTTCCTCGAACCACATCGTCGCCTCGATGGTCCGCTTCACCGATGGCAAGCCGGACAACCAGAACTACCGCCGCTACCGCATCCGTACCGTGCAGGGCCAGGACGACTTCGCCTCGATGGCCGAGGTCATCCGTCGCCGCTATTCGCGAATCCTGTTGGAAAACTCCGACTCCGATCCCGATGCCGAGTTTTCCCAGGAAGACGTCGTCGAGGCGCAGCGACGACTCGCCCGCGAAGGTCGCGCGAAGATCGTCCTGCCGGATCTGGTCATCGTGGACGGCGGAAAAGGCCAGCTCGGCATGGCGGTAAAGGAACTCAACGCCCTCGGCCTGCACGACCTTCCCGTGATCGGCCTGGCGAAGCAGCGCGAGGAGGTCTTCGTCCCAGGCAGCAGCACGCCGATCCTCATCCCGCATGATCGCGGCGCGCTGAAGCTGCTCCAGCGCATCCGCGACGAGGCCCACCGCTTTGCCAATGGCTACAACTCGCTCCTGCTGCGCCGCCGCATGAAGGAAAGCCTGCTCGACGACTGCCCCGGCATGTCTCCGAACAAGAAGAAGCTGCTGCTGGAAAAATTCGGCAGCGTGGCCCGTCTCAGGAAAGCCAGCGTCGATCAACTGTCCGCCCTAACAGGCATCTCGCAGAAATTCGCCGCGACGATCCTGGATTGGTTGAATCGGTGAGAGTCATGCTTCCATCTTCTTGATTGAACCGAGACTCTTTTTCGGTCGTTTGAATCTTTCAACATTCGCGGGCGACCGTTCTGGATCGGCCCATGACTCTTTTTGGGTCTCTGGAGACTCTTTGGGGGTCAAGCAGACCCCCGGCCGGTCTCCCGTCGATCGCCGCGATCCGCCGGTGAAATCCAAACTTTGAAGCGTGAATCCCAACCGATCGCGGGCGAATGGAATTCATTCACCCGCGACTCTTTTGGGTTCACGCGAGACCCTTTTTGATTCGACCACGACCCGGAAAGCGCCATTCGAGGACCTCGCAGATGGTTGGGGCTGAGACATTTATCAGGATTCCGGCGCTGCGTCGGCAGGCGTCGTCCTTGCGGGCCGCGAAAAGTACTTCGACAGCACCTCCACCACGGTTTTGGCCGCCGGCACCCCGCGCTTTTCCGCTTCCTTGGCATTCGAGTAAAAGCCGAGGTAGGTCTGGAGCATTTCTGCACCGAGCTGCATTTCCGTGCTCTCGATGTCGTCCAGAAGGGCCTTCACTCCGAGGCGGAGCCCGTCGAGTTGTAGGCGCAGCGTGCGGTCTTTCTCGAGTTCAGCCTTATCCACGTATCCGGGCACCAGAGTCGGATGGTCCTCCATCAGCGTGTGGGCGTCTTCGTCCAGCGCCAGCCGTCCGTCTCCCAGCTTAAGGAGTTTCGCCCTGTCATCGGCAGTCAGGCTGATGAGGAACGGCAGCTTCTGCCGAAGATTGGTGATGGCGGCTTCTGCGGCGGACAGATCAGCAGCGGACAGCACGGTGGAGATTCGGTTGTTCATTGGCATGGTTGGTTGAGTTAATTTTGTCTATCAGTGACAGTTAGCTCCATTACAGGACTGCCGCTGACTGGGGAAGCGGAAAATGAGTTACGCTGGGAGAGCCTCTCGAAGAGGAGTGAGGTGCGATTCATGCCGGGGACTCTCGCCTGCGGTCCAAATCAAAAATCAACAATCCGTCCTCCGTAGCTGACAGGCGAAGTAGGACGTCTTCCCTTCGATCTTCAATGTTCCTCTCGCTACGCCGCCCCATCCCGCAGGAGCGACATGCGACCAGCCGACGTAATCGATTCCCATTCCTATAAAATTCGACTGGAAGTGTTCGCCTGAACTCCTCAATAGGATCCCATGTCCCGTCAATCTTCACAGGTTGAGACCTGTCCTCCTCCCTCTCCCGAGCGGCTGCGATTCCTTCGTCGAATCGCAGAACTTCCAATCAAGCCCGCCGCCCGTGACTACTACGTTCGTTGGGCCGAATCCTGGCTCAAGGCCAGAGGCCACCGATCTGCCCAGCGTACCCAGGATTACTTTGACACCCTGGGACGCTCCACAAATCTGGCCGACTGGCAATTCCGCCAGGCAGTGGATGCAGCGCGGATCCTGGCCGCCGAGGTCCTCTCCATTCCTTGGGCCTGCTCCTTTGACTGGCAGGGCCTGATCGACCAGGCGCGGTCTCTGGAATCAGATCACCGCACGCTCGCTCGTGAAGCCATCTCGGTGAGAGCCTCACCGAGGAGTGTGGGCATCTTGCCCACAAGTCTTCCATCGGAAAGCGATCCCGAGGAGGAACTCACCAACCTTATCGACGCGCTCCGGCGAGCCATCCGACTCAAGAACCTGGCCATGGCGACCGAGGAAACCTACGTCAATTGGAATTCCCGTTTCATCCGCTTCTGTCACCTCCAACTCGGCCAATCGCCACAAACTGCAGGGCCACCCGCCATCACCGCCTATCTCGACTTCCTAGCTCTGGAACGGAACGTCGCCCTGGCCACACAGAAGCAGGCCCTCAATGCCATGGCCTTCCTCGTCAGAAACGTCCTCGGGATCAAGGAATTCACCCTCGATCACATCACCCCGGCCGGTGGACGACGCCGCCCGCCTGTCGTCATGACCCGTGAAGAAGTCCGGTCTGTCATCGCCCACCTGGAGGATCCGTGGAAACTTGCGGCCCAACTCATGTATGGCTCCGGCCTGAGGATCATGGAAACCCTCAGGCTCCGCGTGAAGGATCTCGATTTCGGACAAGGGACCATCACCATCCACGATGGGAAAGGCGGCCGGCACCGCGTCGTCCCCCTGCCGAAAGCCCTCGAGTATCACCTGAGGGATCATCTCGCCAAGGCACACCAAAAACACCTTCAGGATCTTGCCTGTGGAGCGGGTGACGTCCACATGCCGGAAGCGCTGTTGCGAAAATGGCCGAATGCCACCAGAGAGTGGCCTTGGCAATACCTCTTCGCTTCCGCGACACTCTGCCCGCACCCGCGAACCGGTCGATTTGCCAGACACCACCTCCACGAGGTATCGCTCCAGCGCCAATTCAAGGCGGCTGTTCGCAAGGCAGCGATCCCAAAGCATGCCACCTGTCACACCATGCGGCACTCCTTCGCCACTCACCTGCTCGAGACCGGCACCGACATCCGCACCGTCCAATCCCTCCTGGGACACTCCAGCGTGGAAACCACCATGATTTACCTTCACGTCATCAAACGCCCAGGAGCCGGCGCATTCAGCCCACTCGATCTCGATTGAACCCGTTCCCTCCCAGTCTCCAGGACCTCCCATTTCCCATCTAGCCCACCTTCTCTCCAGTAAAATTCGACTTGCCACTCCTCCTTGAGATGATAGAAGTCACTCAATGAACGGACAACCTAGAGCCACGACCTATCAAGTTGTATTTGTCGGGATTATGCAGCCGGTTGTATATCCAGGAAAAATGCAGCGTGTTGTTCAATAAAACTGTTCGTTTGGAATTGAAGATTTCATATTATGAGTAAGCCAGTAGATCAATATGACGAAAAAGACTGGTTCGACCACTACCAAAAGGTTGGTGAGCATGTGGCGCTGACGGACGTTGAGGCACCCCCAGTTGGTGGGCAGGGGATGCCAGCGGCTCGTATGCTTGGGGCGAGGAAGTTCATCGTGGCTGAGAGCAACCGCAGGCACATGGAGCCGATTCAGGAAGCGTGCCGTTCGCGGAAGTTGTCGATGTTCTCGTTAGCGGTGTCTGTTGTTGCTTTGGTTGTGTCATTTTTCTCCACTCGGTGCCAGCCCACATCGACGCTGCCGCAACAACCGCCACCCCAAGAGATCCAAAGACCCACAGTCGCACCGTCCACCACTTCAAGTGTTCCTGGCATCCCAGCACATTCCAGTCCTTCGGGCGCGGCACCCCAAAAACCAGCTTCCGAATGAATGAAGAGCAACGAACAAGGCGTGCCATACAACCGCTACCAGCCCGTCTGTCGGCGGAGTCTTTTCGTGGTTTCATGGCTTCACCTCCGTTTCGGAGCTGGGTGTCGCTGGTAGCGGTGTATGCACTTTGACGTTCGCCAATAAGAATCCAAATCATGACTCCCCAACCCACCCCAAAGGATATCGAGTGGACTGGAGATCTCGATGACGACTGCACAGCAATTTGGGGCGGCCTTATGCTCCGAGCCGAAGAGATGGATCACAACATTTGGTGGTGGGCAGTCTCAGAGGATGAGGGTCTCGGTCATGAGATTAGCTCGTCGAATTATGAAGATCGAGAATGCCTCACCGGCGTGATTGCTCGTCAACGGGCGGAAGAATGTGCTAGAACGTATCTCAGCGTCGCCCGCCAGAAAAAGAACGCCCGAGTTCAAGCCGAGACACGGCAACCGTCACTAGCGGGTCCGTCGTCAACATCACCCTTGTCATGAACCCACCAACCCCCATCCCAACGCCTGCCCCCGCGAGTCGTAGTGCGTGCTCTTGAGGTTCCTGAGCCCCAGCAGACCGGCATCCTCGACCGCATCTGCGATCCTGCCAAGGCCGCTCCCGAACTCGCCCAGGGTGCGCGCTTTTTCAGCAAACTGCGCATGCTCACCCTCGGCGGCTACTATTCC
>JAIXVN010000456.1 GCA_027483005.1 Verrucomicrobiaceae bacterium | reverse complement strand
TTGATCTTCCCGATCGCGGGGAGTTTTCCGAGCGCCATGGCTTCGTGCTGCTCGTCGGTGCAGGAGGAGTTCGTCGGGGCATCGGCGGGGGCGTCGCTTTTGGAGAAGTAGCCCTTTTCCGTCATCCAGGCTTCGACCTCATCACCGCTGATGTCAGGCAGCATGTGGCCGTCGATCTCGACGCAGGGGGAAAGCGACTGGCCGCTGCGCTGTTCCATTTCCCAGCGGAAGGCGGGGTTCTTGATGATGTCCTTTTCCTCCCACTCCAGGCCATACTTGCGGAAGATGGCGCGGACGCCTTCGCTCCAGCCGCAGAAGGTTTTCAGGTAGGCGGTGATCTTCGGTTGAGGGGTGCTCATGCCGCGACGATACGCGGATGGACCGCTTCGGCAAGCATCGGAAATGAAGAGTTGAACCACGAATGGACACGAATCTCAGAACCTTGGGTTTCAGATTTTTTGATTCGTGTTCATTCGTGACCATTCGTGGTTGGAAATCTTTCGAATCTAGCGGGAAATGAGCGCGATGGACCGTCCGTGGATCAGCACCAACCTCGCCATTTCCGCAGACGGAAAGATCTCGGCGGTGGATCGGCGTCCGTCGGGCTGGACCTCGGCGGCGGATCATGCACGGCTGAAGGAACTGCGACTCGGCGCACAGGCCTTGATGGTCGGTCGCGGGACTTGGGCTGCAGATCGGATGACGATGACCTCGCCGGAAAACCCGCTGCGCTGCGTGGTTTCCGCGAGCGGGAACTTTGATCGCAGCCACCCGATTTTCACCACGCCAGGTGGGGAAATCCATCTGCTGGTGACAGGTGGGGAAAGGGTCGAACCGATCGAGAGAGCTGCAATCCATCATGCCTCCTTGGAAGCATTTCTCGAACTCCTCGCCCGAGATCACGGCGTGGAGCGACTCCACTGCGAAGGCGGCGGCAGCCTGATCCGATCACTGGCGGAACTCGATGCGATCGACGAGTTTCATCTCACCTGGGCGGGCCACACCCTGTTCGGCGGGAAAGCAGCGCCAACTCCCACCGGCGTTCCGGGCGCGTTCCTGCCGGCCTCGTTGAAATTTGAACTGAGCGCCTTCGAACCCACGTCCGAAGGCGAATGTTTCCTCAGCTACCGCCGCATCCGCGACTGATCAGTGCTCGGCCTTGGGGGCGTGCTCGGCCTCGGGGGCGTGCTCGTCCTTGGCACCTTCGGCATGGCTGCCGTGATCGGCGTGATCCCCTTCCGCATGAGCACCATGGCCTCCATGCGGCTCACTCAGTTTCTTCGTTTCCTCGAAGTCGTGACGTTCGCAGGAGACAAAGGTCGCGGCTGCAAGAACCATGAACAGGTGAAAGGCTTTCATCGCGCGCCCTGAATAGCGGCTCGACGCGGGAAGGCAACCCCGAAGGAACGGATTTCCTCAAGCCTGCGACCGCAGCCAGAAATCGACGGCCTGCGCGGCGCGTTCGTGGGCTCCGGGGCCGCCGAGTTTCGCCGCCGTTTGGGAAAGCCCTTCGCGGACGCGTTCGCGGTGGTGCGGCTCGTCCAGGAAGCGATCGAGCGCTCTGGAAACGGAGATCGGCTCGGCATCGGCCTGGATGAATTCCTCCACGACCTCCTCATCGGCGAGGATGTTGACCAGACCGATGTGCTCCAGTTTCACCAGCAGGCTGCCGGCGATGAAGGTCGGCCAGGCGACCTTGTAAACGAGGCAATAGGGCAGGCCGAAGCAGGCCGCTTCGAGGGTCGCCGTGCCGCTGGCGATGACGCCGCAGATGGCGCGCTGCATCAGGGAATGGCTGCCGCCATCGGTGACCTGGATCAGGCTTCCCACGCGGGCGTTGGCAACCATCGAGCGCATCATGACCGCGAGTTTCGGCGAGGCGGCGGGGGCTTCGAAGCGGAGGCCGGGGCGCTTCTCGCGAAGGGCTTTGGCGGTCTCGATCATCATCGGGAAAAGTCGCGCCACCTCGCGTTCGCGGCTGCCGGGAAAAAGTCCGACGAGCGAGTCATCGGCCTTCACTCCGGGGATCCGGTGCTCCTCCAACTCATCGACCAGCGGATGGCCGACGAAGGTGGTCTTGAGCCCGGCGTCCTCGAAGATCGGCTTTTCGAAAGGGAACAGGCAGAGCATTTCATCAAGCAGGCGGACCATTTTCGGGATGCGGCCCTTGTTCCAGGCCCAGACCTGCGGGCTGATGTAGTAAACGATGCGGGTCTCGGGAAACTCGGTCTTCACGGCCTCGGCGAAGCGCAGGTTGAAGCCCGGGTAGTCGATCAGCAGCAGGACTTCCGGCCGCATCTCACGGAACTCGGCAAGCATTTCATCGAAGCGGGACTTGAACCACTTGTAACGTTTCAGCACCTCCCAAAGCCCCACGACGGCTGCGTCCTCGACCCAGTCGCGAACCCGCGGACCTCCCACCGCCTGCATCTCCGGGCCACCAGCCCCTGCAATTTCCAAACCGGGATGCAAGTGACGAAGCGACCGCAAAAGCCCCGCGCCATGGGCGTCGCCGCTCAGTTCTCCCGCCACCACATACACTCGGCCTGCCATGCGGGCGGGATGGTAAAGGAAGCGAACGCCACCTTGCCACGAAAATCCCATCGGACCGGTTCCGCCACTTCCGCATTGATTTCATTCGCGCCCCATCCTTAATCCCCTCCGCCACGCAGGCTTAGACGATTCCGATGCCCGAAGACACCTCAGACACCCCACAGCTCCTCGGAGAAATTTCCCACGGACCGAGCGCTTTCGAGCAGTTTCTCGACCGCAACCAGAAGGGGCTCATCATCGTTTCAATTGTCGCCGCTCTCGCAGGGGGTGGAGTCGTCGTGTATCGCGGCATCAAGACCAGCAAGGAACGGGATGCCGGCGCCCTGCTGTTGAAAGCCGAGGATCTCCCGACCATCCAGTCGATCGGCAAGGATTTCCCCGGAACCGCTGCGGCGGGAAGCGCGGTGCTGCTCGGGGCGGAAAAGCAATGGGAGGAAGGCCAGCAGGACGCCGCCATCGATGCGCTCAAGTCCTTCATCCAGACCAGCCCCGACCACCCAGCCTGGGCGTCCGCCCAAGCCTCGCTTGGATCGAAACTTCTCTCCCAAGGCAAGACTGGCGACGCCGAAGCTGCTTTTCAGGCGATCATCGGAAACCCTGCGGGAAAGTACATCGCCCCATATGCCCTGTCGCAACTCGGCGACATCGCCCGGCTCGCTGGCGACCTCGACAAGGCCAGCACTTACTACGAGAAGGCCAAGGCTGATTACACCACGAACAACTTCACCAACACCCTTGCCGTTCAGCATCTTCTCAACCTCAAGGCCAAGGCTCCGGTGGAGATCGACGCTCCACCACCTCCGCCACCTGCCCCGGATGAGGTGAAACCGGCAAACCTCGGAGATCTTCCCGGCCTGATGCAGCCCTCACCCGGCCTTCCTCAAGGTTTGGAGACAGTTCCGATCGAGCCTCCCAACCCTGCTGCACAGCCCGCCCCCGCCGCTCCAGGGCCGCAATGATCGGGGAAACGATTTGACTTTTTCAGCCCTCAGCATTCAATTCGCGCGTGTTCAAAAAAGTCATTGGCCAAGATACGACGGACACGCCCCGTCCAGCTCCGTCCCCTTCGGATTCCTTCCGTTCCGAGCCTCCGGCTCCGGCTCCAGCCTTCAATCCTTCTCCAGTCGCTCCCGCGCAACGTCCGGCCAGCGTCGGCACCCGCAACGTTCTTTCCTCGGATGTTGAGATCAAGGGCAGCGTCAAATTCAGCAATGACCTCGTCGTCGATGGCAAGATCGAGGGTGAAATCTCCTCGGACGGCAATCTGACTGTCGGGGAGAACGCCCGCATCAGGGCCGAAATCAAAACCGCCACCCTCGTGGTGTATGGAAAGATCCACGGCAACATCACGGTCACCGACCGGGTCGAGCTCAAGGTCGGAGCTGAGGTTGTTGGTGACATCAAGGCCAAGACCCTCGCCATCGAGGCGGGAGCCGTTTTCGTCGGAAAGTCAACCGTTGGCACTCCTGCCTCCACCGGTGCTGCTCCATCCAAGCCAGTGGAAAGCAAGCCGGAAGCTTCGAAACAGGACGCCCCCGCAGGTGTCCTCTCCTGAATGAGTTCCTTCAGCCCGCCTGGAGGAGCAAGCGCCTGATCCATCATGGCCTCCGGACCCGCGCGCCAGCGCATTGAGGTGATCTGCCCGCAGTGCGGAAATGCCCAGAGCGAACCTGGAATGGTGGTTTCCACTGCCTGCCGGGCCTGCAGTTTCCATTTCCAGGTCAAGGACGGCAAGGCGGTGGGTCGCACCGAACCCGCCACCCGCTTTGCCCCGGATCGTTCTCTGGAAGCCGATTCCGAACCGGAGCCGGAGCCTTCCAAGCCACTTTCTCCCTTTCGCCGTCCAGATCCCCCGGTCACGCGCCCACAGACCTTCCTTCAGAAAATCCTGGGCATAAACCCCAAGCCGCGGAGAGTCGTTTGCTTCGACTGCGGAATCGCCCACACCACCGTCGGCGATGCCCAGTCCAGCCAATGCCCATCGTGCGGCGCCTACATCAGCCTGAGGAACTACGAGATCAACGACCGCTGGAACCGGCGCATCCAAACCCGGGGCGATGTGGTCATCTCCAAAGCCGGCGCGGTCTCCGGGGCTCCAATCGTCTGCCACCACCTCACCGTGCTCGGGGAACTCACCGCAGCCGTCGATTGCTCCGGGGATCTTGTGATCCGGAGTCACGGCAAGATTCCGGGCAACGTCCGCTGTGAAATCCTGCGCGTGGAGCGTGGTGCAAAGGTCGAATTCCTCAACGCCATCCACGCCTCCGAGGTCTTCATCGACGGGCAGGTCAGCGGGCAGATCCACTGCACCGGCACCATCACCCTCGAAAAGCGCGCCAAGCTCAGCGGTTTGGTCCAGGCTGCCAGATTGATCGTCAAACAGGGTGCCTCCCACAGCGGCTCCATGCAGATCGTCGCAAACGACGCTGGCGAAACGCCGGATCCGGACCAGGATGCCGGATGATCCGTCTGCTCTTCACCTGCCTGACGCTCTCCCTTTTCCCCGCCTCCGCCGACGAGTGCCGCGTTGCCGTGGACGGGGTCGGCTGTCACACCCGCCAACTGGCGGTCCAGAAACTCTGGAGCGCCATCGGCGGAGTGACCTCGGTGACCATCCAGCCTCGCGGGCCGTCCGATCCGGCGAACCAGAGGATCTTCCTCATTTCCTGCAAGGCCCCGCTCGATCAGGCCACGCTTCAGGCCGCCCTTGGACCCCGCAGTCGCTTTTACAGGATCCTGAGCGTCGCCCCGCAGGATTCGTCCACTCCGGCGTTGTCCAAACCGGCCGCGTCCTCCAAAGTCCGCCCATGACCGCCGCCGCGCCTGCACTCGACCTCAAGGAAGAAATCCTCGCCCTGAAACAGGCACGCAATGCCGTGATCCTGGCCCACAACTACCAGACGGGCGACATCCAGGACGTGGCGGACTACGTCGGCGATTCGCTTGGCCTCGCCTACCACGCCAAGGAAACCTCGGCCGACGTCATCGTCTTCTGCGGCGTCCATTTCATGGCGGAAACGGCCAAGATCGTGAATCCCGGAAAAATCGTCGTCCTCCCGGATGCCGATGCCGGATGCTCGCTCGAGCAATCCTGCCCTGCCCCCGACCTCGAGGCCTTCCTCAAGGCCAACGCCGAAAAGAACTACTACGTCATCGCCTACATCAACTGCTCCGCCGGCGTGAAGGCGCTCTGCGATGTGATCGTCACCTCCGGAAACGCCTGCAAGATCGTCAACAAGGCCCCGGCCGACCGACCCATCCTTTTTGTCCCCGACGAAAATCTCGGGGCCTGGGTCATGGAACAGACCGGCCGGAAAATGGACCTCTGGAAGGGCAATTGCTACGTCCACGTGGAGTTCACCCGAGAGTCGATCCGCCGCATCAAGGACGAGTACCCGGAGGCACTCGTCGTCGCCCACCCGGAGTGCACCCAGGCCGTCCGACTGCTGGCCGACGAGGTTTGTTCCACCGAGAAAATGATCGGCTTCTGCCGCAATGCCCCGGTCAAGGACATCATCGTCGTCACCGAAAGCGGCATGCTCCACCGCCTCAGCAAGGAATGCCCGGACAAGAACCTCATCGCCGGCCCCACGGACCGCTGTGCCTGCGCCGACTGCCGCTACATGAAGATGAACACCCTCCAGAAGCTTCGCGACTGCCTGGCCAACCTCGCCCCACGCGTCGAGATGGACGAAGCCGTCCGCTCCCGCGCCGAGGCCCCCCTGCTCCGGATGCTGGAACAGTCGAAGTGAGGCGGGCAACCGTCCTCCCGCCAGACTCCTGAAACTGCCGCAGAATTGGGATTGATGCCCGGCATCCGGCCCCCTTTACTCCCCGGACCCGCGCAACGGCGGGAGCTTTCCGCATGATCGAAAACATCCGCAACTACACCGGCCTGACCTTCGTGGTGCTCGTGGGCCTGTTCCTTGGCTTCCTCTTCCTTGACGTCGGCCATCTCAAGGGCATGGGCGGAGGGAAGGCCTACATCCAGGTGGAAGGCACAAGCTACGACGGCCCCGAATTCGTCCGCCTCGGAAAGTCCTCCCTCGAACTCGCCTACGGCCTGCAGATGTTTGAATTCATCGGCAGCATGGGTGCCTTCGGCGGCAGCGATGACGAAAGCAAGGAAGAGAACTTTTTCATCAAGCGCATGATTCTCCGCAATGCCAAGGACACCTTCGGCATTCATCCTTCCGAAGAGGAGATCAGCGAGGCCATCCGAAGCAATCCCGCCTTCGCCACCAAGGACGGCAAGTTCGATCAGGAGAAATACCGTTTCATCGTCCAGCAATATCTCGGTTCCAAGGGCATGGCGGAATCCGACATCCGCGAACTCGCCGCCGACAGCCTGACCGCCAGCAAGCTCGGTGAGATCCTCGGCTCCGGACTCGGCGTGAATGACAAGATCGTCGCCGCCGGATCCGCCCTCCGCCGCCAGCAGGTCACCGCCCAGGTTGCCCGGATCGAGCTTCCTCCCTTCAAGGACGCCCTGAAGCCGACCGACGACGAGATCAAGGCCTATTGGGACAACATCCAGGACTCGTTCCGCACCGAGCCGAAGCGCAAGTTCACCTACTTCGTCGCCGAAGCGAAACTGCCCGAGACCAAGCCGGACGAGGCCAAGCCTGCGGATCCCGCCAATCCCGAAAAACCCGAAAAGCCTGATCCCACCAAGGAAGACCCGAAGGTCCTTGAGGAACGCCAGCGCAAGCAGCAGGAATTCGCCGAGAAGTTTGAAGACATGCTCAACGAGCTGCAGCTCAAGAAAGGCGCGAACTTCGAGGAACTCGCAAAGAACATCAATTTCGAGATCAAGAGCACCGAACTCTTTCCTGCCAGCCTCGCACCGGCCGAACTCGCCGTTCCCATCTACAAAAGCAGCCGCGGCGGCAGGATCGTCGACTTCCTCTTCAACATGAAGGAAACGAGCGATCCCTTCTCGAAGATTTCCGAACCGCTTCAGATTGGCGACAGCAAGTGGCTCGTCGCCCGACTCGATGGTGAGGAGCCATCCCGCGTCAAGACCTTCGAGGAAGCCCGCGACCAGGCCCGCCAGCAGTTCATTGAGGAAAAGGCGCGCGAAGCGATGCGCAAGAGCGCCGACGAGCAGCTGAAGAAGATCCGTGAAGCCGTCACCGCCGGGAAATCCTTCGCAGACGCCGCCAAGGAAGCCGGTCTTGAAACCAAGACCGTCGGTCCCGTGACCGCCTCCACCCGCCCGTCCTCCGCCTCCGAGCCCCAGGCCCTCTTCGGCTCGACCTCACTGGTGGCCCCCGGAACCGTCGCGGATCTCCTGGTCGAGCCCGCCCAGATCTTCATCGCCTTCGTCGAAAAGCGCGAGGTCATCAAGCAGCCGGACCCAGCCGCCACATTGAAGAGCGAAGTCAGCAGCGCCGCCAGTGTGAATC
>JAIXVN010000541.1 GCA_027483005.1 Verrucomicrobiaceae bacterium | reverse complement strand
CGGCCGTTGTTGTCGGTGGTGAAGATGCCACCGTTGAAAAGCTGGGGCAGCTCGCCGTCGCGGTTGGCGGCCTGCATGTAACGGAAGAGCTGGTAGTTCCGGCCGATCAGGAAGCCCGGATCCTGGGATTGGGGATGGTCGGCTGCGGATGGAAGATTGATGTGAACATGGCTGCGCGACCAGAACTCGTCCCAGCGCTTCAGCTCATCGGCTTTCACCGCCCCGCGCGTCTTTTGATCCAGCAATGCCTTCGCTTCGCCGGGCCATTTCTTCGGATCCGCGCCCACGTCGCCTTCCAGGCGCATGATGACGAGATGGTCCTTCCGTGCCTCGGTAGTGCCGGTCCAGGCCTTGCCGTTCCAGAACTGCCAGCGCACTTCGGATTCCCTTGGCCGGGTCATGCCTCCATCCACGCAGACGGCCCCACCGAACACACGACCGGCGGTGGTTTTCTCAGGCAGCGACTCCGGTGGGCTGCCCTGGGCTTTCGCAAGACCCGCCAAATCGACCGGATGATCGTCGTTGCGATGGAACCAGAAGAATCCGCTCGTGGACGCGGTGATCTGATCGCCGGTGAACGTGGTTTTCGACCCCATCATGTCGTTGCGGATGCCGTCCTTGTCCTTCTCGCGCCAGGTGCCAAAGGCGACCTCCAGCGGCGCGGCCTTTCCGGAGGAGGACTCATACACGAGCGTCTCGCCCGCAAACCACAAGGTCGCCTTGAAGTCACCCTGGGAAATCGTGATCGCCCCGGTGGAGGGATCGAGTTCCTGCGCGAAGCCCTCGCCGCCGAGACTCAAGTCCTTTGGCGTGAGGCGGACGCATCCCA
Organism: Verrucomicrobiaceae bacterium; assembly: GCA_027483005.1. Classification (GTDB taxonomy): domain Bacteria; phylum Verrucomicrobiota; class Verrucomicrobiia; order Verrucomicrobiales; family Akkermansiaceae; genus Luteolibacter. The sequence goes on along the minus strand of JAIXVN010000541.1, from coordinate 2,251 downwards.
GCTTCAGCAGGCGGCCATTTTCATCATAAGCACCGTTGTGCGCGAGATAGAGCCAGATCGAGCCGTCCTGCACCCAGACGTTGGCCCCCGCACCGAAACGACCTGAGAGCGGCATCGAGTCCAGTGAATCGACCGACGGTGTGGTCCAGGTGATCTTGTAGGCAGGAATCGCAGCCTGGACGCAGGCGGTGAGCATCAGCGCGAAAGGGATTCGGAGGATCGGGGATCTCATGGGTGGAAAAGTGGAAACGGGATTGGCCTCGTGGGGTTCCATCGGCGCGGCAGGATGTTTCTCCCACCCGTCCACGAAGCGTGCGGGCATTCTACGCTCCCCGGCCAGTCCAACTGGATGGACTTTTCCGTAAAATCCATGGACTTGAACCTCGAAAGACCGATCCAAGGAGCCATTCAGTCCAAATGTCTCCAGGAGGCCCCAAGTCAGGAAGCGACAAGAACGGTGGTCACTGTCATCGACTTCACTCATCCCCATCGGCCGCTGCCCTCAAGGCCCATTGGGACCTTGGGGATGTTCCCGCAATGATCGCCTCCATCCCAGAGGAACTTTGGATCGGAAGCGTCGCCGACATTGCGCGTTCAGGAGGATGTTCTGGACGGGAAGAAAAACCGAAGGAACCCGGTCTTCCATCTCCCAGAGCCGGGATGGAAGGGCCAAAGAATTTCTCGTTAAGCACGGTTGCCACACCCCGAGTGGCAAGCTCACAAAACGCAACGGTGGATGAAATTTCCAAGCCTGGTCCTTGGCCATCACGGCTGCGACAGGGATGCAGCAGAGTCCATCCTCGCCAACCAATCCGAGGTCCGCTCCAGTGAGAACTCCCACGACTGGCTCGGCTCCGGGGCCTATTTCTGGGAGGATAATCCAGCCACAGCGCCATCTTGGGCAAAGCAGCTCGCTCAATCGAATTCAGAAGAATGGATTGATTCAGAACCTCCTTGAAGGACAGGCCCGTCCTGGCCGTCTCATCAGAAACGCCTCGGCATCAGAATCGATTGTCTCAGGTGTGCGCACCCTTGCACCATCGCATCAAGATTCTTGCCTCCAAGACAGCACACCCCAGTTCCGATCTCCAGAAACCCACAAAGGCCACTCAGCGTCCCTGTTCACGCGCAACCCGCAATTCCTCGCTCATCGCCGCGGTCACGGCTTCGAGCTGCTGTTCACGCTCCCGGGAGGCCTTTCGGCGCAGGCCGTGCATGGCGAAGCCGGCGACGAAGACCAGCCCTCCAAGCGTGTGCAATCCAGCCACCGCCGCAAACACGATCATGGAGGATGACATTCCGGACGCCCCGGAGGACCCCATGTTGGAAAACATCAGCACCATGGACGCGATCGTGCCCAGGCCGCCCAGCGTGCTCATGGCCGTCCCGACCATCATCGTCCACCACGCTCCGTTTCGCTCGTCACGCATCGCCATCACCCCGATCCACTGCCCAACCAAGGCAACGATCGCGGGAAGAACTCCGATCAATCCAAAAAACGAGCTCGTCATGGCTCACTCAATCCAGCCCCGAGAGTCCGGTCAATCCGCATCCTCAGCCATTCCCTGCCCCGTTTGTGCAACAACCCCTCTGCACTCTTGCCACCCCTCCCCCGCGACCCGTAGAACGTCTGCGTGATGCCTGAAAACCCTAGCCGACCTGCGAAACTCCTCGCCGCCAACCGTGGCGAAATCGCGATCCGTATTTTCCGTGCCGCCAATGAACTCGGCCTGCGAACCGTCTCCATCTATGCCGAGGAAGACCGTTTTTCCATCCACCGCTTCAAGGCCGATGAAGCCTACGGATTGAACCAGGACAAGGGTCCGGTCGGAGCCTACCTCGACGTCGAGGGCATCGTGGCGATGGCGAAGTCGAAGGGCGTCACGCTGATCCACCCGGGGTACGGTTTCCTCTCGGAAAACGCCGCCTTCGCCAGGGCTTGCGCGCGTGAGGGCATCACCTTCGTCGGCCCCTCTCCCGAACTGCTGGAAAACATGGGCGACAAGACCGCCGCCCGCACGCTGGCCCGCAAGTGCAACGTCCCCACCCTGCCCGGCACCGAGTAACCCATCACCGACACCGACGAGGCCCTGCGCGTGGCCCACGAAATCGGCTTCCCGCTCATCATCAAGGCCGCCTTCGGTGGCGGCGGTCGCGGCATGCGCGTGGTCGAAAAACCGAGCCTGCTCCAGGGCCTGCTCGCAGAGGCCCAGAACGAGGCGCTGAATGCCTTCGGAAACTCCGCCGTTTT
>JAIXVN010000045.1 GCA_027483005.1 Verrucomicrobiaceae bacterium | reverse complement strand
TGCCAACGGCCAGGGCGGAGGCGGCACGCTGGTCGATGTTCTTCTTGCGAACCTCGTCCGTGATCAGGCAGCCAAGCCCGCGATGGCTGTCACGCCCTCTGCCCCCGAGGTTGAGGTCGTTTGAGAGAGATCGTTCGTAAAGTCTGACGTGCGACCGGGTCATCTGGTCGCACGTCTTTTTTTACACGTGGAAGACACAAAAGACCGAAGGGATTTCCCCAAGCATTGACGGGACATCGCGGTCTTTCCAGCCTCACAGGGTGAACATCGTCTCTGCCGAACAAGTCCATCAAGCCCTCAACTGGCTGTCCCTGCTCGATGCCCTTCAGACGACCTTCGCCGGTGCGTTCACCATGCCGCCGCGGCAGGTGCTGCGGTTGGATGACTCCACGCACGACGCGTTTGCCCTGCTTCCGGCATGGAATGACGATGTCATCGCGGTGAAGGCCTTCACCTACTTTCCCGAGAATCCTCCGCCGCATCCATCGCTTCATTCACAGATCCTGTTGTTTGATCGGCGTCATGGACAACCGCTGGCCTTGATCGATGGCACCAGCGTCACCTGGTGGCGCACCGCCGGGGTGTCCGCCCTCGCTTCCCGTTTCCTTTCACGTGAGAATTCGGAGACGCTGCTTCTGTTAGGCACTGGAAAACTCGCTCCTTTCCTGATCCGGGGTCATGCCAGCGTGCGTCCGCTCAAACGTGTCATCGTTTGGGGCCGGAGTCCGGAGAAGGTCGAGGCATTGTTGTCATTGATGCGGGAGCAACTGCCTGGCATCACTTTTTCCGCAAGCACCTCGATCCGGGAGTCATGCCCGGAGGCTGACGTCGTGGTGTCCGCGACGGGTTCACATGAGATTCTGGTGGAAGGGCGCTGGATTCGTCCTGGAACGCATACGGATTTCCTGGGCAACCATCATGCGGACAAGCGCGAATGCGACACGGAGCTGGTGCGTCGCTCACGCGTGTATCTCGACACCCGCGTGAACTGCCTCAAGGAAGCGGGCGAAATCCTGCTGCCCATCGCCGAAGGATGTTTCACCGAGGAGCAGGTCGTCGGTGAGCTTTCGGAACTCTGTTCCGGAACGGCAGCGGGCCGGGTTTCCGACGATGAGATCACGCTTTTCAAGTCGGTCGGCGCCGCGCTCGGCGATTTGGCTGCCGCCCGGCTGGTGTGGCTGGCTTCGCGCGGATGAGGATTCAGCGTGAACGTGGCGACTGGCCGCGTGGGGTGAGTGTGAGGTCTTCTTGCGGGATCTTTGCACCCTCTTCGATCCACTGGCGGATGAGTTCGATCTCTCTCGGTTTGAGAGCGTGGCCGGTCGGAGGCATGGCTCCGACCTGGTCGTCGGAGAGGGTCGTGACTTGATAGAACCGGCTCTTCTCCGGAGCTCCTGGAACAATGAGTTTGTCTGGGCCTGTAATCGAAGCCAAGGCCCTGGTGCTGTTGAAGGATGGCATGTTCGGCAGGCGAATGGCTCCATGGCAATGCACGCAGCTGCTTTCGAGGATGGGACGGATCTTGTTGAAAGAGGTGCGGGTTCCACCGCTTGCCGTTGAAGGGCCGATTGGAAGACAACCGTTCAGAACCATGAAAAGCAGGGGTAGCGCGGGGGGCAGGAATGCTTTCAAACTCGTTGGAGGGATCACGGAAATCATCTGGCGTATCTGTTCGCGACAGGTCCAGTCGATGAAGATGGGATCGTCGGAGGTTTGGAGCGGATGTGGCCAAGGCTTCCTACTGGCCAGGTAGGTTGGCAGTGATTTTCCGGGCCTCTGATTCCCAGATCGAGCGGCTGTAGCCTCGGTGAAAGGAGGACGGGGCGAATAGCCGCTTGCCATCCCTGGCGTCCACGAACCATTGGCCTTGCGGCCCGTTCTTTGGCGCACGGTTAGAGAAGCCCTCAGGGATGTAGGTGGGTGGTGCGGACTGGATCTTCTTCCACAGGCTGAGGGCATTCCATTCAGACTCCGGCTTGAGGCTCGAGTGTCTGCCGTAGGCCTTGCCCAGCTCCTTGGGCAAGGATCCCAGTGGGCCATTGGCGAATTCGTTCAGGATGCGGGAGTCCCCCACCGGGTTGTCGAGCAGCCCGCAGTTGGCAAAGCAAATGCAGACTGCGAGGTTCACCAGCCCGAGCCCGAAGACCAGTTTCAATCCAAGATGGCGCTTTGGATGGTGCTTCATGACAATCGTGGGAAACTCCATTTGGAACCTTACCCTGTTGCATGTGGTTGGCGCGGACAATCTCCAATTTCTCCTGAGCTTGCGTCACGGGCGATCTTATTCCGTGCCATCGACCTAGCTCCTGCGCTACCCTCCCCGCATGCCATTCAGCCATTTCGGATTTCGAGAGGAGATTCTCCGCGCCGTTCAGAAAGCAGGATACACCCGTCCGACCCAGGTTCAGGCAGCCGCGATCCCGAAGGGGATGGCGGGAAACGATCTGATCGCGATCGCCCAGACTGGCACGGGAAAGACGGCCGCATTCGTGCTGCCGATGCTTCACCGGCTTTCGGAAAAGCGTGCCGAGAAACCACGCGGGGTGCGCGCACTGATCCTCGCGCCGACCCGTGAGCTCGCCTTGCAGATCATGGAGAACATCCGCACCTACGGGCAGTTTCTCCGCGTCCGGGTGGCGGCGATCTATGGCGGGGTCGATGAGGATGAACAGATTGCGATCCTGAAGAAGGGCGTTGAGATCATCGTGGCCACTCCCGGCCGGCTGATCGATTTCATCGGCCGGCTGAAAGTGGATTTCGAAGCGCTGGAGACTCTGGTCCTCGATGAGGCCGACCGCATGCTCCACATGGGCTTCCTCCCGGACATTGAGATGATCGTGGAGAATCTCCCGAAGCGCCGTCAGACCCTGATGTTATCGGCAACGTTTCCGAAGGAGGTCGAGTCACTGGCTCGGCGCTTCCAGTATCAGCCTGCAATGGTGCAGATCGGTCGGCGCTCGAATCCTGCGGACACTGTCGCGCAGTGCGTCTATGAGGTTCAGGGCCATCTGAAGGGGCTGCTGCTGCTGGAGTTGCTGAAGCAGCCAAAGTTCAAGCGGGTGCTGGTTTTCGTCCGCATGAAGGATGGGGCCGATCGCCTAACGGATTTCCTCAAGTCCTCGCAGGTTGATGTGGTCAAGCTCCACTCCAGCCGCACGCAGGAGCAGCGGATGAAGGCGCTGCAGGATTTCAAGGATGGCAAGGTTCAGGTCATGGTCGCAACTGACATCGTGGCGCGTGGCATCGACATCGAAGGCGTGACCCAGGTGGTGAACTACGATCTTCCGGTCAATCCTGAGGATTACGTCCACCGCATCGGCCGCACGGGCCGGGCGGAGGCGGAGGGGGAAGCGATCAGCTTTGTTCCGCGGGGCGAGCTCAACCTCCTGAACATCCTCGAACTCTTCATCGGCCAGAGATTGGATCGGAAGAAGCTGCGCGGCTTTGACTACCATCAGGTCGTTCCACAATCCCCACTCACGGAAAAGCCGGCGAAGCGCGACTGGCGGAAGCGGACCCGTGAGATGGAGTTGAAGCGGGAAGGCAAGAAGCCAACCCCAAGAGCCGTCAAGAAAGCGGCTGGAAAGCCGGTCCCGAAACGCGATCGGAGTTGAGATCGGACGAGGATTGATGCTCAGCTGTAGACTACATAGGGACAGACAAAAAGCAGACAATGGCCTTGCTCTGGGGATTCTGATGGGTAGTGTTGGAGGCATGAGGCGATCGCGATGGCTGGCTCCCTGGAAGGACTCGCTTGAGAAACCGGCCATCTACCACTGCATTTCCCGCGTCGTGGACCGGCGATTCGTGCTTGGCGATCAGGAGCGTGAGCAGTTCCGGAAGTTCATGCGCATGCAGGAAAACTTCTCGGGATGCCGAGTGCTTTCCTACTGTGTGATGTCGAATCACTTTCACCTGCTTCTGGAGGTGCCACCGATGCCGGAAGGCGGGATCTCGGATGAGGTGCTGCTCAAGCGGCTGTCTGCCATCCAATCGGGGGCGTTTGTCGCGGGCGTTGCCCAGGAACTCCAGCAGGCCCGGGAGGCGGGAAATGAGGACTGGATTGCGGAGATTCACGGTCGGCATACCTACCGGATGCACTCGCTCAGCGAGTTCATGAAGACGCTGCTCCAACGCTTCACCCGTTGGTTCAATCGCGCCCACGAACGCAGCGGCACGCTTTGGGAACAGCGCTACAAGAGCGTGATTGTCGAAAGCGGGATCGCGGCACGGACCATGGCCGCCTATATCGAC
>JAIXVN010000003.1 GCA_027483005.1 Verrucomicrobiaceae bacterium | reverse complement strand
GAGGCATCGCCGGGATGGCCTTCGAGAGCACGATCCAGAAGTCCATCGAACGACTTCCACTCGCCGAGCTGGGAAAGACAGTTCACCGCCTTCTCGAGATCGTCCGTTGCTCCGTCATCCTGGATGGGAACCAGCTTCGCCTCGTAAAACTCCAGCCCTTCCCGCCAGAGACCCTTTTGAACCAGGGCATCGCGTTCCTCCCTCAGCGCGGCGGCATCCTGCCCCAGAGCGGTCATGCCGATCATCCAACCACCAAATGCGAGTGCGAACCAGAATTTCATGCGTCTTGGAGGATAGACACACGATACGCCAGAGTCTTGGACGAAATTTGGACTTATTCGAAATCGAATCGCCTGCGCTTCGAAACCCGGAGCTTGTGCCGACCTCCGTTCGCCGATCTCAGCGGCTCAAAGACCGCATCCATCCCGACCTCTTTGATCTCACAAATCATCGCCATCAACTCACCGAGCCGACCCTTGGGAAATCCCCGCTCCTTGAACCAGACCAGATACTCCGGCGGTAGATCCATCAATGGGACCCCCGATGGCGGATAGTCCTTCGGTCCAAACTTCCCGAAGGGCATCCGCGCTTTTCCGATCTCCAGCAGCAGCCTCCGGAAATCCTCACGATCAATCCCGGTGAGGTCCATCGGCTGGAAAGGTCACTTCTTCTGATGAGCCTTGAGGGCAGTGTCACTCTGGCTGGTGAACCAGGTTTGGAAATCCTTCTCCGCCACCACTTCCATGCTACCAACCATGTTGCCATGGCCTTCACCACAGAGCTGGCCGCAAACCACGAAGGTCTCGAGTGTCTTGACCGGAGTGAACCACATCGGGATCTCCTTGCCCGGGATCGCGTCCTGCTGGATGCGCATCGGGATCAGCGAGTAGTTGTGGATGACGTCCTTGGTCGTGATGTTGAGCACCACTGGCTGCTTCAATGGCAGCTTCAGGATCGGACTGGTGAAGTCGTCCAGGGCATTCGGATCCTCGTAGTCGATCCCGAGTTCGTTGCTGCCGGAGATCAGGGAAGGCTCGATGCGTCCAAACTTCCCGTCCGCACCCGCATAGTGGTAGGTCCAGCCGAACTGCCAGCCGACCACCCGCACTCGCAGCGGATTGAGCTTCTGAACCTCGTTCCAGCTATCGACCCGGTCCGCCCAGAGCGGGAAGGCGAAACCGAGAAGCAGAACCGCCTCGATGATCACCACGGCGATCTCGACATGAGATGAAAAGTGGTTCTTCACCCCCTGATAGGACGCCTTTGGATTGCGACGGTGCCAGAAGCGGAAAAGGCAGACCAGGAAGAAGAGGGTCCAGCCGATGAAAAGCGCGAACATGAACCAGTGGACCACATCGATCAAATGGTCCACATCTCCACCATGGGCGGAGTAGTTTTCTGGGATGCCGAGAAGTTTTGAGGGGCTCATGCGGAAAGAAATTGCGTGTGAAGGGAAGAAATCAGTGGGAAACCGGATTCACCGGGAAATCATCCCGAAGTTCGGGATCAAGATTGGCCGCCTCACGGCGTGCCATGCGGACAAAGGCGAACACCACTCCGCTCAGGACGGCCAGAATGACGACCAACATGAAGAAGATCGACCAGCCTGCGGCATCACCGCCACCGACGGCCGAATTGACCTGACAGGTGACACAAGCGAGGGATTGCATGGGATTGGACAGAGTTGAATTCGGGCTCAGAGGACCAGCTTCTTGGCCTTGCGGTAGAAATAAACCCCGTAAAACGGCATGGCGATCAGACCTAGCACCCCAACGACTCCCATTGGGAAGGCAAGAGGAGCACGGTCCGGCGCCAGGAGGAAGCCCCATGCCGCGAAGAAGCCGAAAAGCAACGTGCAGAAGGTCACGAAAACAATGTGAAAACCTCGAAGGGACATGGGGTGAAGTTGGTGCCGGGTTCGGAGGATTCAAGACCGACGAATCATTCCTTGTCGCCGTAGTGTGCGGGCTTGCCCTGCGGGAAGAACTTGTCGTGGATCGGACTCACGTAAGCCAACGCAAGCAGACCCCCGAGAGCGGCCACGAAGATGAAGCTCCCAAAGAAAATCCAGTAAATGGACTTCTTCTCATGATTGAGGTGCATGAAGATCGCCGCGACCAGGGTTGCCTTGACCGTTGCGATCAGCAGACCGATGACGCAGTCGGCGGCATCGAACCCGTGTCCGCCGAAATCAAGAGACGGAAGGGTCGCGACCAGGTAGGTGATGACGGTGCCGACAAAGAGCGCCCCCATGACGAGGAGATAGGTCCGGATGGACTTCTTGATTGCTTCTGGTGAATCAGCCATGGCTGGAAATGAAGGTGATTTGAGAGGTTGAAGAGGGCGTGCTCACATGAGATAGAGCAGCGGGAACAGGAAGATCCAGACAAGGTCCACGAAGTGCCAGAACAGGCCGCCGATTTCGACGCGGTTGGCCAGCCACTCGGGATTGCTGAGATACATCTTCTTTCCGAAGAAGAGGTAGTAGGCGAGGACCAGCGCACCGCCGATGACGTGAAGTCCGTGAAGACCGGTCATGGTGAAATAAATGGCGTAGTAGGTGTTCCAGGCCGGGGCGAACTTCGAGGCAAAGGCGACCTCCTCACGCGGGATCTCCACATGTGAGGGAAAGGCATGGATCTCGGCCCTCTTCTCATAGTCAGGTCCGAAGATCTGCTCCTTCGCCATGACCACCTTGTCACGATCCTCGCGGGTCTTGCCCTCCGCCTTGGCCACAAAATCTTTCCACTCGATCCGGTAGCGCTCGGTGAAGGTCGGCTCACGGGATTCCTTCTTCAGCTCGGCCTCGAGCTTGGCGATCTCGCCCTTGTGCCACTCCCAAGCCGCCTTGATCTCCTTGTTGTTGGCAAGGATCCAGGACTTCTCCACCTCCGCCATGGGATCAAGCTTCCTCTCCTTCGCCTTCATCGCCAGATTGCGGAAGTCGAGCGCGTCCACATAGTGGAAGACCATCGGGCTTTCAAGAAGCTTGCCATCGATCACGGTCTCATCGCGCAGGCGGCTTTGGGTGGGCCCCTCCTTCACGTCACGCGGAAGGAACTCCAGCTTGGCAGGCGGATCGACCTTGAAGGCCACGGACGGCACTTCAGTCATCAACTTGTCGGCGAAATGACTGGTATCGACCGCCACCTTGTCGGCGATTTCCCAACCCCGCTTCCCGGGATACTCCTTCTTCGCGACCTTCCAGGCAGCGCGAAGATCTTCAGTCCGGAGGTTTGAATTGTTCGCACGGGATTCGAGGTGATGCTTGGCAATCTTGTTGAGCACCTCAACTGAAAGCTCTGTGCCCGCAGGGAAGAGGGTCTCCTCCTTGCCGCCCGGCTGGGTCACCATTTTCAGATCGGCCGCCAGCGAAACCTTCGCGTTGTGGCCCTTGGCCTCGGCGATGATCTCCTCGACCCAGTCCTTGTGAAAACGCACCGTGTTGAAGGTCACCGAGGTTGCTTCCACGTAGATGCGGTCCTCCTCGATCTTGTGCCCCTTGTGGTCGGTCTTGTAGTCCTCCTCCTTGGGATGATGCTTGTCGGCATCCTCCTTGAGCTCGTAGCCGAGGTGACCTTCGATGATCGCACCGTCAGCCATTCGCAAGGCCTGGTGGTGGAACTTCACGTTGTACTCGATCCCCTTGAGCACCATGAATGTGGCCGCACAGACCAGGGTGAAGAGCATGTAGGCCTGGAAATGCCGCCACTTGCGCAGCTTGAGGGAAGCCCATGCAAACACCACCGTCACCGAGGAGGCGATCAGCACGAAGGTGTTGACCAACCCAGGGATGACAGGGAGCGCACGCTCCGGCCAGGGATAATCCGCATCCACGCGGAGAAAGACGTAAGCTGAAAAGAAGCCACCGAAGAGCATCACTTCAGACGCGAGGAACAGCCAGATGGCGATCTTCGAGTTGATGAGACCGGTGTCCTTGCGGGGCGTGACGACGTAGGGAATTTCCATGAAACCTGTGTTCGTTAAATCGTTATCCGTGTTCCGGTGGATCAGTGGTGGGAAGGAACCTTCACAGGCTGATCAGCCTTCTCCGTCTCAGGCCGCTTCGGCTCGACCCACTGCGGGAGGAAATCCTCGTCATGGTCAGGACGGCTGTACTCATACGGGCCGCGGTAGATCGCCGGCTCAAAGGTGAAGTTTCCATGCCCGGGAGGCGTCGGAGTGGCCCACTCGAGGGTGGTGGCATTCCATGGATTGTCGCTCTGCACCTTGCGCCCCGCGAACTTGGACAGGATGATGTTCAAGAGGAACGGGATCTGGGCGAGGGCCAGGGTCCACGCTCCCATCGACATCACGATGTTCAGATCGATGTGCTGGGCGACAGTGTTGCCGAAGACGTTGACACTGTCCTTGGTCTTCGAGAGATAGGCATCGCCACCATTGTACCAACGGCGATGGAAACCGGCCATACCCTGAATCAACATCGGGAAGAAGATCACGTTCATGCAGACGAGGCTCGGCCAGAAATGCAGATGCGTCAGCTTCCGGCTGAGGAAACGACCGGTGATCTTCGGATACCAATGATACACTCCGGCGAAGAGCCCGAAGAGGATGCCCGGTGCAACCACGTAGTGGAAGTGACCGATCACGTAGTAGGTGTCATGAAGATGAAGGTCCGCCAGGTTGAAGGCGAGCGGCAGACCGGTCAGGCCACCGATGCCGAACATCGGGATGAAGGCACAGGCCCAGAGCATCGCCGGCTCAAAGCGGATCGATCCTCCCCAGAGTGAGATCAGCATCGCCGTGATCAGGATCACGGAAGGAACGGAGATCAACACCGTGGTCGTCTGGAACCAGGTCGAGACACTCGCACCCATCCCAGTGAGATACATGTGGTGCGCCCAGACGATGAAGGACAGGAAGCCAAGGACGAGAACGCCATAGACCATCGACTTGTAACCCCAAAGCGGCTTGCGGGTGTAGCAGGGAATGATTTCCGCGACACAGGCGAAGGCGGGAAGGAGGAGCACATACACCTCGGGGTGACCAAGGAACCAGAAGAGGTGCTGGAACAGCAATGGCGAACCGCCACCGGAAAGCTCGGCAAGACCCTCGCTCTTCGTGTAGAGGCCGGAAGGCATGAAGAACGACGAATGGAACGTGCGGTCCATCAACTGCATGATGCCGGCCGACTCAAGGGGAGGGAAGGCGAGCAGCAGCAGGAAGCCGGTCACCAGCATCGCCCAGACGAAGAAGGGCATCCGCATCCACGTCATCCCGCGGGCGCGGAGGTTGATGATGGTGGTGATGAAGTTGACTGAACCGAGCAGCGACGAGGAAATCAGCAGCACGAGACCGATGAGCCACTGGGTCTGGCCGGCGAGCCACTGGTTGACGATCTGTCCGTCCGCGAAGCCAGCCAGCGGCGAGTAGTTCGTCCAACCGGACTTGGCCGCACCGGACTCCATGAAGAAGGACGCGCACATCACCAGGCCACCGAGAAGGTAGAGCCAGTAGCTGGCCATGTTGAGCTTCGGAAACGCCATGTCCGGTGCGCCAATCTGAAGCGGAGTCACATAGTTGCCGAAGGCACCGAACCCAAGGGGAACGATGCCGAGGAACACCATGATCGTGCCGTGCATCGCACCGAACATGTTGTAGGTGTCACCGGTCACCTTGCCGTCGGAAAGCCAGCGGGCCTTCCAGGTGTCGTTGAACACGAAGCTCATCCATTCCGGCAGGGGTTGATGTGGATAGGCAATGCTCCAGCGCATCACCATCATCAGGTAGAATCCGAAGAGCAGGAACAGACCGGCAGTGATTCCATACTGGAGACCGATCATCTTGTGGTCGGTCGAGAAGATATACTTCTGGATGAAGCCCGGATTGTGGTGGTGATCATCGTGATGATGATCGTCGTGGGCGTGATCGGTGTGGGCGTGAGCGCTCATGCGAGGTGGCAAAAGTTTGGTGGTTCCTTACTTGGCCGCAGCCGGGGCGAGGGTGACCGGATCGACAAGGGTGTTCGGATCGAGCGGATCGCCCGGAAGGTTTTTCTTATGATCGGCTTCGAGTTCGACGGCATCGACCTGTTGACCGGCCTTCGCACGTTTCCCGGAAATCTCCATCGCAGCCTTGGCCATGTCCACGGTCACGATGTCGCCCACCGTGTTTCCAAAGCCATTGCGAAGAAAGGTCATGACGCCCGCCAGGTCCTCGGGACTCATTCCGCCACCCTGGGCCGGCATGCCGGCTGCGCCGTAGGCTTTGCCCGTGCTGGTCGGGCCATGCAAGCCGTTCAGAACGATCATCGAGAAGCGCT
>JAIXVN010000029.1 GCA_027483005.1 Verrucomicrobiaceae bacterium | reverse complement strand
TCTGAGCCGCCTTCAATTTTTGGCTCGCCGTCAGATCTGCTCATCGCTGGGACGTGCGGGCATTTTGGGAACCGCTGAGAACACAGAGGTTGGGGAGGTCGCTGAGGTTGGTTCGAGTTGTTTGTTCCCGTTGAAATCTCATTCCACGCTCCATGCAGGCCCAGACTCATCTGCGTTCTCCGTTTCCTCGGTGCCTCTGTGGCCATCAAGGGATCGACCCACCAGCCACCCGGTTTTTCCCGATTGGCACTTCCTGCCGATGCGTCATAGTGCCCGCATCATGCTGAATCGCCGACGTTTCCTGACCACTTGCGGAGCCACCGCGCTTTTGCCACAGGCCTTGTTTGCCGAGTCCAAGGAGGCCTCATTGAAGAAAGGCTGGGCGGGTGCCGATGCCTCGATGATCGAGAAGTTCGGTGCGCACTGGTATTACAACTGGGGCACGGATGGAAAGAACAGCACCCCGAAGGAGTTCGTGCCGATGATCAAGAGCGAGCGCGATTTCAGTCGCTTCGGGAAGGTGGAGGGCATGTCCGGCATCAGCCACCTGCTCGGCTACAACGAACCGGAGCGCAAGGATCAGGGCAACCTGACCCTGGAAAAGGCCCTCGAAGCCTGGCCGAAGCTGCTGGCCCTGGCCGACAAGAAAAGCCTGCGCCTGGGATCGCCCGCGCCGTCGTCCGACGGGCAGGGGATGAAGTGGCTCGATGACTTCATGAAGGAGGCGAAGCGCCGCAAGCTGCGGGTCGATTTCATCGCCGTGCACTGGTATCGCAGCCGCGATGCGGGTGCCTTCGAGGGCTTCGTGAAGGACCTGGCGCGGAGCTATCGGCTGCCGGTGTGGATCACCGAGTTCAACGGCTGGAGCGGACCGGAGCGCGAGAATCATGATTTCCTCCAGAAATCGCTGCGCTTCCTGGAACGCAGCAAGGACGTCGAACGCTACGCCTACTTCGAGCCGGGAAAAGGCAAGGAGCACAGCCTCATGAAAGAGGACGGCTCGCTGACAAGGATGGGCGAGCTCTACAAGGCCGCCGGAACCTGAGGGCTCACTGGGCGAACTTGTCCATGTGCTGCTCGACCCACTTGAAGTCCTCGGGGTGGTCGAGCTTGTAGCGCTCGTAGCCGTCGGCGATGGCTTTCAAGCGGGCATCAAGCGAGGGCTGATCGATCTTCTGGCCGTAGTCCGCACCCTTCGGATCCGCGACCGGCCAGCCCATCATGCGGGAAAGCATGATGGTGCCGAGTGTGGGCAGGGCATGGGTGCCATCCGCCCAGTAGTCGGCGGGCGCGGGCAAGGCCGGCGGTGTCACCTCGTGCGGGATGGCCTCGCAGTTGAGCGGGTGGAAGTCGTTGAAGTCCCAGAGCTCCACGACGGGTGATCCGGGATGGGCGGCGGCCTCCTCGGCGATCACACGGCAGAAGGTTTCCCGGTCGAGCCGGAAACCGGGATCGGGATCGTGTTTCAGCCGGAAGACGGAAAGGTAGGCAGCGTGGTTCGGCGGGATGCAGAGGATGAGGCGGATCTGCCTTTCCCGACAGAGGGCGATGATCGCATGCAGGGCCTCGACTTTCCTGGTGTTGAGCTCGATCGACTGCTTGCGCTGCTTGGTGAAGATCTCCGCCCAGCGGAAGGATTCATACCGGAGGACATCGCGCAGCGGCCGGCGGTCGAGGCGGCGCAGCCACTGGCCTTCCCGCGTGTAGGCGGCCAGTTCCTTGTTTCGCTCGTAGTTGAGGGCCTTGAGCGTCAGCTCGAAGGTGGAGATGCCGGAAAAGTATCGCAGCTGTTTCTCGAACTGGTCGCCGCCGCCGAGGGGGGATTCCTCGAAGCCGCCATCCTTGGGGATGAGGATGGGGTTGGTGAGGTCGGCCAGATCGACGCCGATGACGGCAAGCTTGAGGGGCTGCTTTTCGGTGGCGAGCTTGAGGAAGGCGAGGTGCTCGATGAGGGTGCCACCGCGCAGGGCGAGGTTGGCGATTTTCATCCCCTGCCACTGGGGAAGGAGCGGATCGAAGGCGATATCGACGCGTGAGGAGCCGAGGAGCACGCCCTCCCAGTTTCCTTGGGAAATGATGCCGGCCTTGCCGGTGCGGGGGGCCTTGTGGATCGGCTTGTAGTCGTCGAAGGCCTTGCTGCTCCAGGGCATGGCGGTGACCCAGAGGGGATTGACCCAGGTGTTGAGGAAGGTCATCAGCAGCATCACGACGGCGAATCCTCCCGTCAGCGACAGGAAGTAGCGTCGGAAAGCCCGTTCACGGGATGGGCGGGAGGCGGACACGTCAGAACTGGAAGTAGATGAACTCGCTGAGCTTGTCGAATTCACGGAAGGTCACGTAGAGCAGGATGACTGACAGCCCGGCATGCAGGGCGGTGGGCCGCCATTCCCACCAGCGGCGCTTGCCGGTGGGGTTCCCGAATTCGGCAAGGCCGAGGGCGGGTCGATAGCGGCGGAGGAACTGCTGGGTGTTCGGAAGGAGGAAGGCCACCACCAGGCCGACGATGACAAGTTTCCAGACGCGCTTCGGTTTCACGACCAGCAGGGCCATTTCCGGCAGTCCGGTGAACCCGTGCGCGCCGACCATCGAGGAGAGCATGGCGGAGGTGGCGGTGACGGCTTTCGCGGTGGAGCCGTCGGCCCCGTGCTCGAACGAACCGGCCTTGAAAGGCACCCAGGCGATCAGCACTGCAAGGAAGGTCAGGCCGATGGCGAGCGGCTTCGGCAGCGGGGCAAGGTTCCGCTTCTTCCGGAAGGCGGCCCAGCCGTGGTTGATGCAGAGGTAGAGGCCGTGCAGGAAACCCCATAGCAGGAAGGCGAATCCCGCGCCGTGCCAGATGCCGCCGAGGATCATGGTGAGCATCAGGTTGACGTAACGGCGGGCCTTGCCCTTGCGGTTTCCGCCG
>JAIXVN010000586.1 GCA_027483005.1 Verrucomicrobiaceae bacterium | reverse complement strand
ATCAGAATTGAAACCCGGTCCCGTGGATGCGCCAGCATTGGCGGAATCGGAGAATCCTCAACTTCGGGATCGAAATAAAATCCAAATCCACGTATCCCATCCAACGAACCAGAGACGGTTCGACCACCACCATGAAATCCCTGCTCCTCATTCCCGTGGCCCTCGGCACCCTGTTCCTCGCCTCCTGCGCCACCGCTCCGGTCACCAAGTGCTGCGGCAAGTGCGAAAAGGCCTGCGTGAAGTGTGAGAAGTCCGGCTGCGCAAGCTGCAAGACCTGCAAGCCCTGAGCCACGTCACACCGGAACCAGCCGGCCCGGCTCAGACCCCGACCTCGAAGGTCTTCCGCGCTGTGTAGCGGCAGCGGAAAGGGTCGCCTGCATCCTCGGGTTTCCAGCCGTTTTTCAGCGCAAAATCGATCGCCAGCGTGACCATCGCATAGTCCACGATCCGGCCCAGGGAAACGACCAGCATCTGCCCATTGACTGCGGCCGCCAGCTCCACCAGCAGCTCATTGGAGCCTTTGGTGTTCTGCATGATCCACATGTAGTAGGAATCGCGGTGGTTGAGGCGCTTGGCGCCTTTACGGGGAACGGGCATGGGAGGCCGCAGGCTAGCGGCAGGAAAAGAGCGAGGCGAGGGCAAAGTCAGTCCGTTCCGGACGCCGCTTGCCGGGCAGATCATGAAGCACTACCTTGCAATCCATGAAGAAACTCCTCCTCCTGCCGGGCATCATCGTGGCCGTGCTGGCATTCACGAACCCGAGCGAGGCGGATTTCCGCGAGCATGTCCGGCAGAAGCAGGGCATCGCCGGATCGCTCGGCCTGGCCGTGGCGGATCTTTTCTCTGGAGGAAAGGGTGGCATCAAGCGCGACAACTACCTCGTCGCCAGCCGCTATTTCATCGGCGGCGATGGCATGATGCCCCGCGAGGATCTCGCTTGGGGAGTTGCCGGGATGTTCTTCGACGCGAAAAAGTAGGTGAGCCCCGCAAAGGCCCGCCAGACCCTGCCCTTCTTCCCTGAACACTGAAAACTTGAACCTGAAAACTCGCTTCCAATCATCTCAATCTGGAACAGGACGGCGCTGTTTATGCAGCGGTGGGATTCGATCTCGGCGGAGTCAGGGTGCGAGGATTTCTGGATCACCTGGGCGGTGAAAGGAGAGGAAATCGCTGAGATTCAGGGTGTAGAGGCGCTTTGCCCCGGCCTTGCGGGCGGCGACTAGGTGCAGGTAGTCATGGATCGCGCCGCCACGGACTCCGCGGGATTCCGCCTCTTCGAAGGCGCTGAGAAGTTCTGCCGGGCTCAGTGACGTGGCGGCGAGCTTGGGCGAAACCTGCTGCCGCAGCAGGGCGGCGGCATCCGACGGAGCGACTCGAAAGCCGAGTCGACCGCCGGTCAGGGTGCTGAAGGTCTCCGAGTAGGCGTGGTCGAAAATGGCAGGCCTGCGGGTGAGCAGCACTTTCCGACAAGCGGCATGGTCGGGATCACCCGCGCAGAGCGCGGAGATGAGGACCGAGGAGTCGAGTGCGGATTTCATTTCCGTTTCGTGCTTGGGGTCGCCCGCTCGTCGCGGGAATCGCGATCAGCCTTGAGCGCCTGCACGATGCTGCCGCGCTTGAGTGGTGGGCCACCCTGGATCACGGGGAATCCGCCCTTGAGCTTGATGCTCACCGGATCCGGCTCGGGCTCGGCGTGGATCTTGCCACCCTGGACTTCCAGTTTCAGACGGCTGCCCTCGTGCAGACCGAGGCTGTCGCGGATGGCCTTCGGCACGACCAAGCGCCCTGCTTTACCAAGAGTGATGGTAATCTCCATGCCAATTGAAATGCCATTTTTTGTGGCATCCCGCAATGAGCAATGTTGTCAAGCGCACGCGATTCACCCTGAAAGGCAAAGAACCGGGCAGGCACATTTTCCCCTCTTTCCTGAAAACTGAAAACTCGAACCTGAAAACTTTGATCAAATCTTCTCGATCCGGAACACCACCGGGGCGCTGTTGATGCAGTCGAGGGATTCGATTTGGGCCAGTGCGGTCTTGAGGGTGCCGAACTTGCAGGTGTGAAGGAGGAAAACCATGTCCACGAAGTCGGCGTCGGGATTCTCGGGGTTGACCGGGGAATGGGTGCCGGAGATGCCGATGCGGTGATCGGCCAGCACGCGGGCGATTTCCGCGACCACGCCGGGTCGGTCGGTCACATCGAAGCGGACATAATAGGCGGTCTCGGTTTGCTCGACGGGGAGAAGATTTCCAGAATCGCGATAGGGGAGGAAACCACGGTGGCCGTTCGGCAGGGCCAGGGAACGGGCGGCTTCGACGAGGTCGGCGACGACCGAGGAGGCGGTGGGATCCTGTCCGGCACCGCGGCCGTAGAAAAGGGCATCGCCGACGGCGTCGCCATGGACGGCGATGGCGTTGAAGACGCCGTTCACGGAGGCAAGAATGTGCTTTTGTCCGATGAAGGAAGGTTGGACGCGAAGTTCGATGTCGCCTGAGGCATGCTCGCGGATGACGGCGAGAAGTTTCACCACGTAGCCGAGCTGCTTGGCGAAGGCGATGTCGATCGGGCGGACCTGCTCGATGCCGGCGACGTGGATTTTCGCGGGGTCGATGGGAAATCCGTAGGCGAGAGTGGCCAGGAGGATCGCCTTGTGGGCGGCATCCCAGCCGTTGACGTCGAGGGTGGGATCGGACTCCGCGTAGCCGAGGGCCTGGGCCTCGCCGAGGGCGGGGGGGTAGTCGAGCCCGGCCTCGGTCATGCACTGGAGGATGTAGTTGCTGGTGCCGTTGATGATGCCGACGATGGAGTCGAGGCGGTTGCCGACGAAGGACTCCTGGACGGACTTGATGATCGGGATGCCCCCGGCGACAGCGGCCTCGAAGTGGATCGGGGTGTCGAATTCCCTGGAAAGGGAGAAAAGCTCGGAGCCGCGTTCTGCGAGGAGGGCTTTGTTGCCGGTGACGACGGGCTTTTTCGCGCGCAGGGCGGCGGCGACGATCTCAAAGGCATCGGTGGTGCCGCCGATGAGCTCGACGACGAGATCGACGGCTGGATTTTCCACCAAAGTGCGCCAGTCGGTGGTGAGGAGTTCCTGCGGCACCTCCGAGGCGGTGGCGCGGGTTTTGGCGGGATCGCGGACGAGGATGCT
>JAIXVN010000022.1 GCA_027483005.1 Verrucomicrobiaceae bacterium | reverse complement strand
TCCCTGGAAGGATTCGCTGGAGAAACCGGCCATCTACCACTGTATTTCCCGCGTGGTGGACCGGCGGTTCGTGCTTGGCGATGAGGAGCGCGAGCAGTTCCGCAAGTTCATGCGCATGCAGGAGAGCTTCTCCGGCTGTCGCGTGCTTTCCTATTGCCTCATGTCGAATCATTTTCACCTGTTGTTGGAAGTCCCGCCAATGCCGGTAGGGGGGATTTCTGATGAGGTGCTGCTGAAGCGTCTGGCTGCGATTCAGACGTCTGCCTTCGTGGCAGGGGTGGCACAGGAACTCCAGCAGGCGCGGCAGGCTGGAAACGAAGCACGGGCGGCTGAAATCCATGCCCGTCACACCTATCGCATGCACTCGCTCAGTGAGTTCATGAAGACGCTCCTCCAACGTTTTACCCGCTGGTTCAATCGGGCGCACGAACGCTGCGGCACACTTTGGGAGCAGCGCTACAAAAGCGTCATCGTCGAAAGCGGGATCGCCGCAAGGACCATGGCGGCTTACATCGACCTCAATCCTGTTAGAGCGGGTATGGTCGAGGATCCCGCCGACTACCGCTGGAGCAGCTATGGCGAAGCGATTGGTGGCGGAAGCAAAGGCAACGGCAAGAAAGCACGCGAAGGCTTGGTGCGGGCTTGTTTGAGCCATCGCGGTGCGGGCTTCGAGGCTGAGAAATGGAAGGACGCGGCCAGAATTTACCGCCTGATGCTGGGCCTGGCGCTCCAGCGCAAAAGCGGCGAGGCGGATCTAACAGCCGCGAAGCAGGTTCTCAAAGCCAAGGTCAAAGGCGATGTCGAAACCACCCCACAAGACAACGGCACGGTGCTGCCCGAGCTGAACATGGCGGCGATGCTTCGATGCAAGGTCCGCTATTTCACCGATGGTGCGGTGATCGGCAGCAAGGCCTTCGTGAACGAGGCCTTCAGCGCTTCCCGAGAGCGTTTCAGCGCCCGTCGCAAAGATGGCGCGAGAAGAATGAAAGGCTCCGGAGCGCCCGCGAGCGGGGTCCTCTGGAGCATCCGGGATCTGCGGGTCGGGAGCGGAGCGGTTTGAGGCAACGGCGAAGCTTTTCAAGCCGACTTCCGATGAACTGCCCCAATTGCGATCGACTCCTTTACAGCCGCATTTAACCGAAGTGCGGTCACTGCGGCATCGTCCTGACGCCGGAATGGCGATTGCCTGCGGACGAAATTGAGAAAATCCGCGAGGAGCAGGCCGAGATCGAAGCGCGGTGTGTCGTAGCCAAGGAAAAGGACGAAGAGCGCGAGACTCAGATCCGGCGGGATCGCAGTGACTCCTCGCATGTTCCTCCAGGCTTCAGGCCTTGAATGGACGAGTCAGGCTCACAAATCCTCGTTCTCGTGATGACCTGAGACCTTGTTCCCGGAGAACACCACGCAACCGTCCAGCCTCGCGCCGCTGACGATGTGACCTCCGGGCCAAACCACGGAATCCCTCACGACGGCTCCGCTTTCCAAAACGGCCCCAGGACCAATGACGGAGCGCTCGATGATGGACTCCGATGAAATGGTCGCATCGGGGTGAATGGCGGGCCCGAGATCGAGATCGCGGTGGGCTTGAAGGTAGCTGGCGCGGTCTCCGAGATCCATCCACTCGCCTTCATCGAGGATGATCGCGCCGAGCCTTCCCGTGGCGGCAAGTTCCAGAAAGGCCGGGATCACCGAAATCTTCTCATTCGGTGGGATCATCTCGAGGAACTCTGGTGAAATGCAGTAGATGCCGGTAAACACGTGGGTTCCGGGTGAGCGGCCGAGTTTTTCCCGGATGTCAGTGACGAGGGTCCCGGTGGGGTCGAGCGCGAGATGCTTCGCTTCGCCCTCGGAGCGGACCGCGAGCGTCACGGGGAGCTTGGAATCTCGATGGACGATGATGAGCCGATCAAGCGGCAGGGTGGAGAAAATGTCGCCGTTGTGGATCAGCAGGGGCTCGCTTCCGATCCACGATGCGATGTTTTTCAAGCCTCCACCGGTTTCAAGGAGGATGGGCTCGTGGAAGAAATCGACCGAGAAATCCGGGCTGAAAATCCCGGAATGCGGGTGCTTCCAGGCTTCGGGCAAATGATGGGTATTGATGGCGAAGCGGGAAATTCCGGCGGCCCGGCAGGCCTCCATGGCCCAAACGGCCAGGGGGCGATGAAACAGGGGGATCAGGGGTTTCGGCAGACGATCGGTTAATGGACGGAGTCGGGTGCCGAGTCCGGCACCGAGGATGAAGGCCTGATTCACGTGCCGGATTTGCCTGAAGCGGTCGTGTCCTGGCAAGCCCCGGCTGGGAATGCGGGGTGAAAAACCGGCGGATCTGGAAGGTGTTGGGCGCCGCGTGAGGTCCGCCATCCCCCTCCTCATCGCAAAGCCCAATGCCAAGGTTTGGCGCGATCTTGTCGGCCACGAATGGCGAACCAAAGTCGAAGGCACCATGGATCACCAAGGGCGCTTCAACACCAGCAATCACTGCTGACTCGATGGCATGTCGCCGCAGAGGCGGAGGGCCGGAAGTCCAAGCTGTCTTTCAGCACTCAGGAGAACTCCGCCCTGTGACAGGTGATGCGCTGAGCACCAGCCGGGCCGTTGAAACCCCCAAATTGTGCCGTTCTGAATCACGAACTCGGGAGATCCAGAAGCGCGGCATTGCGTCGCGCCACTCGGTTTCCGTCACATACGCATCAAAGGGATTGAACGGCTCCAGAACGGTGCATGGTGATCCCAGAAGTGTTGCTCGACCTTAGTCCACCCGCATGAAAGCCTCGCGGCCCAGCGAACGTAACCCACCCCTTCCTTCCAATGACAAAGCTCATCCCCGGCATCCTGACGGCCCTCGGTGTTTACGCCGCCGCGAATCCTGCTGACCTCAGTTACACGAAATACGCTGGCAACGACCTCACTCCGTCACCCGCCTGCCTTTCCGCTGCGGCCACCGGCGAGGTCTATGTGGGCGTTGATCTGCTGGGCTCACTTGGCAAGGGTCCCGGCATGGGTCGGATTGTCCGTTTGGTCGATACCGATCACAACGGCACGGCCGACACGCATACCGTCTTTGCGGAGATCGACAACCCACGAGGCCTGATCGCGTCCGGAGACAAGCTCTTCGTCCTCCACACCGTGATCCCGAAGGACACCGGCGTCCTGACCGGCATGCACCTCTCGGTCCTCGAAGACAAGAATCATGACGGCCTCGCGGACGGCCCGCCCAAGATCCTCGTCCACGACATTTCCGTCGCCAAGCACAATCAGGACCGCGGCGCCGACCACACCACCAACGGCATCCGGATGGGCATCGACGGCTGGATCTACATCGCCGTCGGCGACTTCGGAATGGTCAACGCCAAGGGCAGCGATGGAACCACCCTCACGATGCTCGGAGGCGGCGTCCTCCGCGTCCGCCCGGATGGCAGCGAACTGGAAGTTTACACCCACGGCACCCGCAACATCTACGACGTCGCCATCGACCCGTTCATGAACATCTTCACCCGTGGCAACACCAACGACGGCGGTGGCTGGAACGTGCGGTTCATCCACCACATCCAGTCCGGCGAATACGGTTATCCGGTGCTCTTCAAGGGTTTCACCGATGAGATCCTTCCGGCCCTGGAGGACCTTGGCGGGGGATCCGGCACCGGCTCGCTCTTCCTTGATGAGTCCACCTGGCCTGAAAAGTACAACAAGAACCCGATGATGTCCGATTGGGGACGCAACCAGATCTTCATCCACCGCCTCACCCCTGATGCGGCCTCATTCACCCAGAAGCCGGAGGATTTCATTGGCCTTTCCCAACCGACCGATCTCGACGTGGACGGCTCCGGCCAGCTCTACATCGCCGCTTGGGAAGGTGCCGGATACAAGGGCAGTCCCGCACGCGGCTTCGTGCAGCGCGTCGTGCCGAACGGCTGGACCTACAAGCCCTTCCCAGATCTGACCAAGCTCTCCGCCGAGGCCTTGGTCAAGGGCCTCACCGTCGAAAGCGCCACCACGCGCCTCGCTACCCAGCAGGAAATTCTCAACCGCGGCGACAAGGCCGTGGCCCCCTCCATCCTCAACATCGCCCAGGACAGCAAGAACTCGCCCGCCGTCCGCGTCGCCGCAGTCTTCACCTACAAGCAGCTCCTTGGTGCCGCCGCGAACGCTGCCCTGCTGAAACTCGCTGACGATTCCGTGCTGAAGGAATTCGCGCTGCGTGCCGCCGCCGACCGTCTGAAACAGAACGCCGACCTCCCGCTGGAGCCGTTCCAGAAAGCACTCGCCGGCTCCACGCCACGGGTGCAGGCCGCCGCCGCCGTGGCACTCGGCCGCATCGGAAAGAAGGAGGCCGCCAAGGCCCTCCTTTCGGTCGCCGTCCCGCCACCTTCCAAAGCCCCTGCCGCCACCGTTCCGAAGCCGCCGCTTTTCGAGAGCCAGAAGATCTCGGGCACCCAGACGGCCGAAATCGAGATCAGCCTCGTCGGAGTGAACAACCTCTATCTCGTCGTGGATGAGGGTGGCAATGGCAAC
>JAIXVN010000050.1 GCA_027483005.1 Verrucomicrobiaceae bacterium | reverse complement strand
TGCATGGCGGGGCGGAGTTTGGACAACAAAAGCCCGACGTCCAACCTTGAACGTCGGGAGGGAACAAAAAGGCGGGGAGGACCTGTCAGGCTGGCTCTTCGACCACGCGTCCGTTTTTCCAGACGATGATCGGCAGACCGAGCTTGCGATGCTCCGCGCGGAGTTTGCGGGCGGCGCGTTTGTGGGCACGAAGCGCCAAGCGGGCGAACTCGGGCAGTTCGCTTTCCTTCTGATGCTTCAATGGTTCGGTGCGTGGGGCGATCATTTCAGCACTTGAGCTGCCTGAAGAATACTGTGGCTCTGGTGGTTTGCCAAGGGCTTAGGCGGCGAAATTTGGTTGTCCCATATGACCCATCGATCCGCGAGCGGCAGGTAGTGATCGACGAGATTGTTGAGGCTGCGGCCAAACCGTCGGCGGATGTCGACTGTCGGCACATGATGCCCTCCCTTGCTGACCCGTTGCTTCACGCGGGCAATCGATTCCAGTGGGCTGGAGATCCAAAGGTAGTGAAGCTCGATCTGATAACCCTGTTCTTTCGCCTCGCGGATCAAGCGGATGTAAGTGTGGCCGCTGATGGTCGATTCCAATGCGAAACTTTGGCCCTTGGAAACCAGTTTTCTGAACTCGGCCAGAAGCAAACGCCCAGCCTGCACGGCTGAGGCGGTGGGATCGAGCGGGGAAAGCCCGCGCGCGATCTCGTCTGCATTGAGGAACCTCATGCAGGCAGCTTCGTGGGGAAGAAACTCCCTCGCGAAGGTCGTCTTCCCCGCGCCGTTCGGGCCTGCGATGAGGATCAGGGTCGGCATTTCGCGGGTTCAGATCTCGATTTCGCCTTCGAAAACGAAATCGGCCGGACCGGAGAGCGTGACGTTGGCGAAGCTTTGGTCGCCGGTCTTCTCAAAGCCGATCTCCAGGGTGTCGCCGCCCTCGACATCAACCTGGATCGGCGACGGAGCCCCGGTCAGCAGGTGGTGAACCAGCGCACTGGCGACCATCCCGGTGCCGCAAGCCAGAGTCTCGTCCTCGACACCGCGTTCGTAGGTGCGGATGGCGATGTGGCCGGGCTCCAGAACCTTGGCGAAGTTGGCGTTGGTGCCGGCGGGGGCAAAGGCCTCATGGTAACGGATCGTCGCGCCATGTTCAACGACGTCGGTGTCATCGAGATTTTCCACAAACGCGACGACGTGGGGCACGCCGGTGTTGAGGAAGGAAAGGGTGGCATCCAGCCCCTCGATCTTCACCCCGGTGTCGAGCTTCAGGTCCTTTGGTTCCGACATCGCGATGCGGACATTCTCCCCAACCATGTCGGCCGCGAGGGTGCCAGCGATCGTTTCAAATGTCACCCGATCAAGGACTTCATCGCCGAGATGGGCGGTGAAGCGACCGAAGCAGCGGGCCCCATTGCCGCACATTTCGGCCTCGCCGCCGTCGGCATTGTAATAGCGGAACTTGAAATCGGCACCGTTCTCAGCGGGTTCGACCGCGAGCAGGCCATCCGCGCCGATGCCGCGATGGCGGTCGCAGAGCGCGGCGATCGTGTCACCGTCGAGCTCGTTGGAAAGCGAGAGATCGCGATTGTCGACAACAATGAAGTCGTTGCCGGCGCCGTTCATTTTGTAGAATTGGAGGATCATGGAGAGGTGGAAAGTGATCGGTGATCAGAGGATGATTCAGAAGAGCTTGGTCGCGGCAGAAGGTGGCGGGGGGATGTTGAATCCTCAACCCCATTTATCGGGTCTTCGCTCGTCGGTCGCCAGCAGATGGCGCTTTTCAGGGCGTCTGCGCTAGGGGCTTAGCATCCAGAAGAGGGAGATGTTTGACCACGGATGAAGAGGATGATCACGGATCAGAAAGGTAGAACAGGGCTGTTGAGAGGGCGGATTGTCCGTGGCACGCCACAAAATGACCAATCCAACCAACACTCAAGTCTTCATCCGTGCAAATCCGAATCATCCGTGGTCAATCCCATCTGAGATTTTCATCGAATGGTGGAGCCATTTTCTGTCGATGCTAGAGAGGTTGCAGGCGCAGGGATTTTCCGCTACCCGTTTCCATATGGCATTGGCGCTCGCTCACCATCGCATCTCCAAGGACGAGTATCTCCAGAGCGAACTTGCCTCGGAAATCCGGCATGAGTATGTCGCCGGAAATGTTTACGCCATGTCTGGCGGAACTCTGAACCGCCAGCGCATCGCGGGGAATTTTTCATACCTGGTGAAGAGACAGCTCTCTGGAAACCACTGTTTCCCCACCGGCAGCGATTTCAAGCTCCACGTCCCCCTTGGCGGCGGCGAGGAGGCTTTCTACTATCCGGACGGCATGATCATCTGCGTGCCAGTGCCGGGGGACGCGCTCTTCACCGACTCCCCGAGCGTGATCCTGGAAGTCCTCAGCCCGACCACCCGTCGCAATGACGAAGTCCAGAAGTTCCGCGACTAGCTCACGATCCCGAGTTTGCAAACCTAAATCCTCGCGGAAACCGAGTCGCCCTTTCTAACGCTCCATCGACGAGATGGCGCTGGCTTTCGCCGTGAATCCCTTTCCGGGCCAGACGCCGTCCTCGACCTTCCGGAAGTCGGCATTTCCATCTCACTGGCCGAGCTTTATCAGGACGTGTGTTGAGGGCTTGCTGAAGGCGCAGGTAGGAACTGAGTCGTCAAGGCACCGACTTCGTCGCGGCGATGAGCGGGCCGGCGAAGTCGCGGACGGCTTTGGCGGCTTGCTCAGGATTCAGTTCGACCTGTTTCACGATCGCCGAGCCGACGATCACCCCATCGGCCGATTCCGCCACCATGCGGGCCTGGTCGGGGGTGGTGATGCCGAAGCCGACGCAGACCGGAGTGTCGGTGTGGGCCTTGATGGCGGCGACCTGGGCGGCGATGTTGGCGGAGGGAGCGACGTGGCCACCGGTGACGCCGGTGCGGGAAAGGGCGTAGATGAAACCTTCGGAGCTTTTTGCCAGCTTGATCACGCGCTCGGCCGGAGTCGTCGGGGCGATGAGGCGGATGTGCTTCAATCCGGCGCCGATGGCCAGATCGGCGTTCTGTTCGGCCTCATCGGGCGGCAGATCCAACAGCAGAATGCCATCCGCGCCCGCAGCAGCGGCGTCGTGGTGGAACTTCTCGTAGCCGTAGGTGAAGACCGGATTCAGGTAGGTGAAGAGGACGATCGGCGTCTGATGCGTTTCGCGGAAGCGGGCGATGAGTTCGAGCGAGCGCGGCGTGGACATGCCGGACTTCAAGGCGCGGTCGGCGGCCATCTGGTTGACGATGCCATCGGCGAGCGGATCGGAAAAAGGCAGGCCGAGCTCGATGATGTCGGCTCCTTCGTCAGCAAGGCCCTTGATGACCTCCAGTGAGCGGTCGAAATCCGGATCACCGGCGGCGACATAGGCGACAAAGGCCTTTTTTCCTTCGGAACGGAGGCGGGCGAACGTGGAGTCGATGCGATTCATGCGGCGGGCGGAGTATCCGTGCTTTCCCGCCGCGTGCAAGGCCGGGTGTGGGGCTTTCGCTGACTTGAATTGTGAAGGACTCCGACCGGAGACCGGGCACTCAGGCTTGGGTGGGCGAGGGGAGCTCGATCTGCAAAACCACACTCGCCTCTGCCGCCATGAGCACCCCAACCCCACGCGGCAGCAGGAGAAAGGCTCCCTTCGAAAAGCTTCGGCCATCCGCACTTTTCAGAGAACCCTCCGCCACGCCGAGAATGCTGAAACGTTCCGGATGGGGATTGCCGAGGGAGTCTCCCTCATCGAGTGCCCTGCGGCTGGTCCTGAAATACTCGCACTCCGCCAGCAGCTCGCCCCGGGGCAGATCCATGCCTGGCTCGAAGTCGTCGAAGTCGATGCTCGCCAGCGACTCCTCCACGTGGAGGGCGCGCGGCTTGCCGTCGAGACCGACCCGGTTCCAGTCGAAGACCCGATAGGTCGTGTCCGAGTTCTGCTGGATCTCATGGATGAGCAGGCCCGCGCCGATCGCGTGCAGCCGACCGGAGGGAATGAAGATCGATTCGCCTGACTTTGGGTGAATCGCATGGACGCAGTCTTCCACGGTGCCGGTGGTGATGGCGTCCTCGAAGTCCGCGCGACTCACCCCCTTTTTCAGGCCGACGTAAAGCTTCGCTTCCGGGGCGGCATCCGCGATGAACCACATCTCGGTCTTGGGCTCACCGCCGAGAGCCGCCGCCTTCGCGACCGGTGGATGCACCTGGATCGAAAGGTCATCCCGGGCGTCGAGGATCTTGATGAGGATGGGAAAGCGCTCGGAGTCAGGCAAACCGGCTCCGAAGATTTCCTCGCGATGCTGGCTCCAGAGCTCGTGCAGGGTCTTTCCCTCCAAAGGACCACCGACGACGACCGACTGCTCGGGATCGCGATCGACGATCTCCCATGACTCGCCGAAGGGAGTGGTCGCATCCGGCAAGGTCCGACCGAACACAGTCTCCAGTTCGCGCCCGCCCCAGACGCGTTCCATGTATAGGGGCTTGAAGGAAATCGGTGACATGTCCGCAGTCTAGGTGACATGAGCTTTGATTGAAAAGCATCATCCGGGTTCAAGGTTCGATCCGAGAGGTCACGGGAGATTGGCCTCCATCCAGACGTAGCGGCGGAACGTTCCCAGAGGGTATCTCCAATCAGCGGCAGGAGCGGCCATCGGAGCCGTGATCAAGGTGCCTTTGATTGGCGCAGGTAGAGGAACAGGTCCCTGATCTCGGGTTCCTCAAGCACGCCGAGCAGACCCACCGGCATCATCGACTGTGGACTCAGTTCACGCTTCGATATGAGGTCCTTTTGAACCGTCATCGGAGCAGCAAGCGTTCTCAAGGTGAGCGTTCGATCGTCCTCGGCCGTGACCACTCCTGCGACGAGATTCCCATCCTTCAGGGTGATGAAGGTCTGCTGGTAGTCGCGGCCGATGATGGCATTGGGATCAACGATGTTCTGCAACAGGTAGTCGGTGTCCTTGAAATTGCCGGGCAGTTCCGGTCCGATGTGTCCGCCCTCGCCAAACATCGAGTGGCAAGCCGAACAGGTGCGCTGAAAGACCGCGCGGCCGTTCTTCACATCCGCGCTCAGGATGGAATCGGTTCCGAGAAACTTGCGATAGCGTTCGATGTCCGCACGACGTTCCGCATCCGACGGATGGAGTGAGCCGAAGTTCCTGGCCAACCAGCGATCAAAATCCTCGCGGTGAACTCCCTGGATCAACCGGGCGGTGGGCGCGGTGAGATCCTTGAGCGGGATCGCCTTTGAATCGAAGGCGGCGATGAGGGCTTCGATGTTGGCGGGCCGTGCGACCAGGGTCACAAGTGCTGCCGATTTCTCCTCGTTGGAAAGGGCCGGGTAGGCCTCAATCAACCCAAGCCGAATGCGGGGATCCTCGAAGCCGGCGAGCGACCGGATCGCATCGATCCGAAGGGGGCCGGGTTGGCTGGCGAGGTCGAGGATGGGATCGAGCCACGCCGTGTCGTGTCGGGCCACCAATGATTCCATCGCCTTTCGGCGTGATCCTGCAGGTGCGGATGGGTCCGTGAGTGTGGCCCGGATTCCATCGAGCGCGGACTTGCTTCCAAACAGCAGCGCGAGCGTCCTGGCGCTCTCCCGAACGTCCGGATTGGAATCCGCTTTCAACACCTCGCAAGCTGCGGGCCATTCGTCGGGCTCGGACAAGCTTGTCCGACCCTTGGCTGCCGCGAGCAACCCACGAAGGGCGCGCGCCCGGGTCGGTGAATCCGCTTCTGTTAGGGCCGAGGAAAGCGCACCCACACCGGCAGTCGATCCGGACTCGTCTTCCAGCGAGGCCGCCAGAATGCGCCGGGCGATGAATTCGTGAAGCCGTGGCTGACGAGTTGACTTGAAGAGCTCAACTCCCCGAAGCGGTTCCTCTGCGACTGCATCCTCCGCCGCATACCAGTTCATGAGCGGAAGATTGTGATCGCTGACATCCTCGTCATGGGCGGCGAGTGCGGACAGGATCGGCCAGCGTTCACCGATCGGAAGTTTCTGCGCAGCCGAGGCAATCCGGAGCCTGACGCTCGGTGAGGGATCGGACTTGGCGAGTTGGGCAAAAAGTTCCAACTCGGCTCGTGAGGGATTTCCATGCTCCGCACGACAGGTGACCGTCCATCCGCGGACAAACTCGGAAGAAGACTTCATTGCAAGCATGGCCGTGGCCTCACTCAAGGCCCCCTGGCTGTGCAGGACCCAAAGGGCGCGCAATTGACGGGTGTCGTCCGGGTTCCCGAGGAGGATCTTCTCCAGCGCGGCGGTGGTTTCCGGACTCGGACCCCGTTCCTGCAACAACCTGCGGGCATGGCGGACATGCCAGTCATTCGGATCGAGCTGCATCTTCACCAGATCCAGATTGCTGGCCCCCGCGAGATTGACGACGCGGGGTTTCACCTGATCATTGACGATCTTGTAGATTCGTCCGTTGGACCGATCGGTGAACGCACGCTGCTGGTGGCAGGGAACCTTGTCATACCAGTCGGACAGGAAGACTCCTCCATCCGGACCATACTGCGGCGACAAGCCACGGAACCACGCGTCCGGACTTGTTAGAAAATCCGTCTTTCGAACGCTGCGGTAGCCGGAGCCCTCGCGGGTGAAGGTCTCGCAACGCAGACGGTTCATGTGCACGTCGTTGAAGAGGAAGTTGTCACGCCACTCGGCAGGGAAGGCCCCGCCAAGATAGACCATCGCTCCACAGTAGCCCGCCTTCTCGTAGCGACCCCAGGCGATGGTCTGGATGTCCTCGTAAACGTGGGGATCGAAATGGGATCCCGCCTGACGGGGGTAGTGGGCCCCTTCGATGGCGTGCCACAGATGGGGAACCACGCAGGCGGCGAAAAAGGCCTCTCCATGATCGTTCCAATCCAGGCCCCATTGGTTGCTGACGCCTTCGCACCATCGCTCGAACACCTTCCTGACCGGGTGATAGCGCCAGACGCAGGCATTCAAGGGAACCCGCTCGGCATCGGGCGCGCCCGGCGGGCCGACCCGGGAGTTGGTGAAGATGCCCTGGGTGCCATAGAGCCAGCCGTCGGGTCCCCAGGTGAAATTGTTCAGGGTTTCGTGGGTGTCCTCGGCCCCCCATCCGTCCAGCACGATCCGGGCAGGACCATCGGGGACTGCATCCCCGTTCTTGTCGGGAATGAACAGAAGGTTGGGCGGCGAACCCAGCCAGACTCCGCCGAAGCCCACCGCCAGTCCGCTGCTGAACGTGACCTTGTCGAGGAACACAGATCGCTTTTCGAAGCTTCCGTCTCCATCGGCATCTTCCAGCACAAGGATGCGGTCCTTCGCCTCTCCGGGACAGTTGGGATAGTTCGTGTTTTCAAGAACCCAGAGCCGTCCACGGTCGTCGAGGGTGTAGGCGATGGGTTGGACGATGGCGGGCTCCGAGGCGATCACCTCGGCTCGGAATCCGTCGGGAACCACCATGCGTGAAGCCGTGGCCTTGGGTGCACAGGCCTCGTTCGTGGCCAGGGGGCGTGCGGGATCACGGGTCGGATCCGCCTCACAGAATCCCAAGGTGGCAAGCAGGAGGGCGAGTGAAGCTCGGGCTTTCATGCGATTTGAACCGTCCGCTCCTGTTCGAGGGAAGAGGCTCCGATCTTTCATTGGATGCCAGCACCCCATTCGCGCGGAGCCGATGGATGAAAAGGGATGGATGTCCCTGATTCAGCTGTTTTGCCGGGCCGAGGTGGGTATTCATCGTGAAGCCGAACGGGCAAGCAGATCCCAGTCATCGCGGGCTTTCCTACTGGGTTCGTCGTAGCTCGCGGCGATGGTGTCGTCGAGCCGGGTTGGTCCATCGACATGGTTGGAGCGCCAAAACAGGTCTAAGCAGAGTGCTGCCTGCATCGGGTGGAAGTTGGAATGCCAGCGGAGGCCGGCGCAGCGGGTGCCGGAGCATGAAAAAACGCGGCCTCCCGGAAGGAAGGTCGCGTTGGGAAGTCGAAGGCTCGGACGGATTACTCGAAGGTCGGCGTCTTGTGTTGGGAGAAGTAGCCTTCGCCCGTGTACATCGAGCCAGGATAGTCCGGAAGCGGACCGGAATCGGGCGGCAGCGTGATGTTGCCGAGGGTGGAGTCCTCAGGCTGGGAG
>JAIXVN010000272.1 GCA_027483005.1 Verrucomicrobiaceae bacterium | reverse complement strand
ATGCAGGCAGCGCCTCGATGCCTTGGGAGCAGCGAGGCATGAAGGTTGATGCAGGCCAAGGAAGGCAGCGCGATGAACTTCGATCTGAGGATCTGCCCGTAGGCCATCACCACCACGAGATCGAGCTGCATGGCCGCGAGGTCGTCGTGAATGTCCCGGATCCTTTCCGGCTGGAGCACGGGGATCCCGGCCTCCAGCGCGACGGTCTTGATCGCTGGCGGAGTCAGCATGTGGTGCCGGCCCACCGGCTTGTCGGGCTGGGTGACCAGCACCAGCGGGCGCGGCCCTTGCTCGATCAGCCGCTTGAACGCCGGTATCGCGATGTCACCGGTGCCGAGAAAGGCGATCCTCATTGAGCGGTCTTGCTGGTCCTCTGAAAGGCCTCCAGCGAGGTGATGCGGTCCACGATGTCCCGCAGCACCTTGACCGGGGCCTGGGTGGCATCGATGTCGAACACCTTGCTGCCGGAATAGTATTCGAGAATCGGTTTCGTTTCCGCCTCGTAGGTGGCGATGCGCTGCTGGATGACCTTGTCGCTGGCGTCGTCGATGCGGTTGTCCTTGAGGGCCCGCTTGCGCATGCGTCGGGCGAGTTCCTCGCGGTCGGGGCAGGAAAGATGAAAGACCTGATGGACCTCAACATGCTCGGAAAGGATCTCGGCCTGGCGGACATTGCGGGGAATGCCATCGAGCACGAGGAAGTCGATGTCAGGCTTGTAGATGTGGGCGTCGCTCCAGTTCAGGATCTGGGCGTGCCAGAGTTCGATGGTCAGCTCATCCGGAACCAGCTCGCCGCGGCTGGAGTAATGGACAAAGCGCTGACCCAAGGGAGTTCGTGTGTCGAGGGAGCGAAACACATCACCGCAGGCACAGTGGAAAAAGCGGGGCACAGTGCCGAGGATCTTGCCCTGCGTGCCCTTGCCGGAGCCCGGTGCCCCGAGAAACAGAAACGCAGGAAGTTTGAAATCGAGTGGTTTCGCCATAAAACTTTCGGGGGAGGCTAGGAGCCGCAGGCAGTGGCCGCAAGCACGGATCAGGAAGTAAAGCGGAGGACCGCGAAGACGCCCACTGGGATGATCAGCGCGACATCCGCCAGGACTCGCAATTGCTGGGCACTGAAGCGATCACGACAGCGCCCGAGAACGTAGAACAAGGCGGAAGCCGTCAGAATCGCCACGTAATAGAATCGCTCGATCGTCCCCTTGCCATCATCGGACGAGGCCTGGTAGGCAAAGATGACGGAGGCCACCGCGAGCAAGGCCAGGGGCAGGGTGATGGAAAGTTCAGCCGTCGCCTTTTCCTCCAGGTCCGGGCTTTGCAGGCTGTATTCCCACACATCGATCGCCGTGATGTTCACGATGCACAACACAGCGAATACAAGCACCTCGGGCTTGATCGCGAGATCGATGAAACGGATGCCAACCACGCTGTCGAGCGCCGGAACCTGGACGTGGGCCGCGAGCGCGGTGCCATAGGCAAACGTGAAACCAGCCACGATGTTCTTGCCGTATTCAATCTCCCCCTTGGTCCGGGAACTGAAAATGCTCAGCCCGAAGAAGACCAGCACCAGCATCCCGCCGAAGATGGCGTAACTGAATATCAGCATCGGCAGGGCCGCCAGGGTGACCAGCAGGGCCGCAGCGGCCGCCACGATCCCGCCGATCAAGAACAGCCGCTTGTGCCGGGTGTGGAAGCGATGTCGTTCCTCCAGCATTTCGGGAGAACCGCTGCGAAGGGAGGCATCAAACAGGCGGTCGAGGATGTAGATGGCCCAAACCGCCAAGCCGAGCACGAGATAATAGTGGGTCTCGCCATAAACGATGCCCCAGGTTTTGGAGAAGACCCACAGCCACAGCACCGCGACCAACGGAGCATCGAGGCTCAGGAGGTTCGGATAGAGCCAGAGGGGAAGTCGGCGATCCGGCATGGAGCGCGGGACCTTCTGCGACGAAACGCCCTCATGCAAGCGCCCATTTCCCCGTGATCAGGGAGGAAATGGCCGCTCGGAGCTTGAGACGACGGCGGTTCAGCGCCAGCCTCACCGCGTGCCGATCCTCCGCGACTGCCGTTTCACCGCCATCGACTTCGAGTCCGCCGGAGCTGCTCCGGGCCGGACCGATGCGCCGGTGCAGATCGGGCTGGCAGAGTGGTCGCCCGAAAATGGGCACGGCGGGACCTTCATGTCCTACCTGCGGACGGACCAACCGGTGACCTGGGCGGCGCGGAAAGTCCACGGCATCGGACCCGAGCATCTGGCCGACGCCCCTCCCCTGCTCTCGCTCTGGCCGGAGCTGAAAACCCGTCTCGCAGGAGCCGTCGTGGTCGCCCATGGCAAGGGCACCGAAAAGCGCTTCCTGCGGACCTTTCCCGGTCATGGCTTCGGGCCGTGGATCGACACCCTGCTGCTTTCCAGAGCCGCCTGGCCGGAGCTGAAGGACCACTCGCTCGGCGCGGTCTCCTCGGCACGCGGTCTAACGGAAAAAATCGAGACCTTGGTCCCGGGAAAGCGCTGGCACGACGCGCTCTACGACGCCGTCGCCTCGCTGGTGCTGCTGGACGACCTCATTTCCAGCTTCGCGCTGGAAGAGCAGCCGCTGGACCGGCTGGTCACGCCGGACACCTCGAAGTGGCATCGGATGCGGCGGTGAGGGGGGATGACGATGAACCACAAAGAGCACAGAGAGCACAAAGGAAGAGGAACTTGAGGTCTTCCCTTTGTGTTCTTTGAGTTCTCTGTGGTTAAATCTCTTCTCTAAAGGCTTAGCGGATGGACTCCGCCACCACGGTCAGGCCGGATATGGCGGTGAGGGGATGACGATGAACCACAAAGAGCACAGAGAGCACAACGAAAGAGGAACTTGAGGTCTTCCCTTTGTGTTCTTTGAGTTCTCTGT
>JAIXVN010000464.1 GCA_027483005.1 Verrucomicrobiaceae bacterium | reverse complement strand
CACGGTTTACCGCTGGGAGCAGTCCGGCGAGCTCGGCGGCATGACCCGCGTCCGCGGTTTCACGCAGGACGATGCCCACCTCTTCTGCACGCCCGATCAAGTGGCGGCAGAGGTCCAGGGCTGCCTGGAACTCGTCAAGAAGGTCCTCGGCACGCTGGGGATGAATGATTACCGCGTCCGCCTTTCGCTGCGCGATCCCGACAGCACGAAATACGTCGGCTCTCCGGAAAACTGGGACAAGGCTGAGGCCGCCCTGCGCGCCGCCGTCCAGACCCTCGGGGTGGATTACAGCGAGGAGCCGGGTGAGGCCGCGTTCTACGGACCGAAGATCGACTTCGTGGTCAAGGACGTCATCGGTCGCGAATGGCAGCTCGGCACCGTGCAGGTGGACTACAACCTGCCGGAGCGCTTCAAGCTGGAATACGTCGGGGCCGACAATCAAACCCACCGTCCGGTGATGATCCATCGCGCGCCCTTCGGGTCGCTGGAGCGTTTCACCGGCCTGCTGATCGAGCATTTCGAAGGAAAGTTCCCCACCTGGCTGGCTCCGGAGCAGGTCCGCGTGCTGCCGATTTCCGAAAAGACCCTCGAAGCCGCCGAAGCCGTCACCGCCAAACTGGCCGACGCCGGGGTGCGAGTGACGATCGACCGCGATTCCGACAAGATCGGCGCCAAAATCCGCCTCGCCCGTCTCGACCGCGTGCCCTACATGCTCGTGCTCGGCCAGAAGGAGGTCGATGAAGGAACCGTCTCCGTCCGCCATCGCGATCGCGAGGACCTCGGAGCCCGCTCAGTGGAGCAGTTCATCGCCGACGTCACCGAGGAGATCGCGGAGCGCAGGCTGTGAGGTGATCGAACCTGGGCCGATTCCAATAGCCATGTGGACCGAAGGATTCTTCGGCAGCATTAGAATCTCCCGCGCTTTTGCACGGGAGAGTTTGGTCTATTGAGAAAAGCTCGTTTTCCCGAGGTCAGCGGCCAGGAAAGCTGGGCTCTCATCTTCCAGGTCAGCCAAGCCCGATAATGCCCGCGGAACGGAGAAGTCGGCATCCGGATCGTCTAAAGATTCATCTTGATCGACCGCTCTCCCCTCGCTTAGAAATCCCGTCAGCACGACTGTTGCTGGCGAATTTCGGATCATTCCATGCTCGCCGCCAACCGCTTCGGTGGTGCTTCCGGCCATTCAGCCGCTTCATGATTTCCCAGGAACGATACGAGAACCCTTCCGCAGCCGGTCAGATTGACCGGTTGAGTGCACGCGTCCCGTCCGTATGACCCGGCCTGTGCCAGATCGTTCCACTTTCCCCTTCGCAATGTGTTTGCGTGACGGATTCGTCCGTGCCCGCCGCATTGTGTCGCAGACACCCATCGGAGGATACCGCCATCGCTAAGCCATCCAGAGACCAAAACAGGGGTCGTTACCGCGATATGACGCGGATCAACGACCGAATCCGCGCCCCGCGCGTCCGCGTCGTTCTTGCCGACGGTCAACAGCTTGGCGTGATGTCCTCACGCGAGGCCCTGATCAAGGCCCAGTCGCTCGGACTCGACCTCGTCGAAATCGCCGCCCAGGTGGACCCACCGGTCTGCAAGATCGTCGACTACGGGAAATACAAGTACGAGCAGGCCAAGCTCAAGAAGGTGAAGTCGAAGAACTCGACCCGCATGAAGGAAGTGAAATTCCGCGTCGGGACGGGTCAGCACGACTACAACATCAAGATGGGCCGCGCCGAGACCTTCCTTGAGGGAGGCCACAAGGTTCGCTTCGTGCTTCAGTTCCGCGGTCGTGAAAACGCCCACAAGGAGCTCGGATTCGTCATGATGAAGCGCATCGTCGAGGATCTCAAGACGATGGGCCAGGTCGACCAGGAAGCGCGCCTCAACGGTCGCGCCATCGGCATGATCATCACCCCACTGCCGCAGCATCAAAGGAAGCGGAAGTTCCAGCTGTTCCACGGCGAACTGATGGAAGAGGACGACTTTGAGGATGACGAGCACGAGGAGGATGACGAGGAACTCGTGATCACCGATGACGACGAGGGCACTGAGCCTGCGGCGGAATCGGCCGCCGAGCCTGCTCCCGAGTCCTGAGCCCGATTCATTTTCAGGCCGCTGTCGGTGCTGCTTTACGCGGCCGCCGACAGCGGCTTTTTTCTTTGGCATGCATCGCCTTTGGTTGTTCGACATTGATGGCACTTTGGTGGACACCGGGGGAGCCGGGCTCACCGCCCTGACGGAGGCCTCGATCGCCTGCTTCGGCGATGCGGGGCCGGAGCTCGATCTCGCAGGCAGCACCGACCTGGGGATCATCCGGAATTTTCTCGATCACTTCGGTCGCGAGGAGGATCCGGACTTCGTGGAATGGTTTTTCTCAACCTACCTGGAGCGGCTGGAGTGGAATCTCGCCCACGGAGGGTTTCCTGGAAAGGTCCTGCCGGGAGCTGTCGCCCTGCTGGAACGCCTCGAACAGGATCCGGACATTCATGTCGGGCTGCTGACCGGCAACATCGCGGGCGGCGCAGCGGCCAAGATGCGGCACTTCGGACTCGATCGTCATTTCCCCTTCGGCGGATATGGCTGTGACTTCGCGGATCGGAACAAGCTCGGCCCGGTCGCCGTGGCCCGCGCGACCGCTCACACGGGTCGGACGTTTGAGCCTGAGGAGATTCTCGTCGTCGGCGACACTCCGAAGGACATCGCCTGCGCGAAAGCCCTCGGCGCACCCTGCATCGCGGTGGCCACCGGAAGATTCACGATCGAAGAGCTGAGGGAGCATGCTCCTTATCGGGTGATCGCGAGCCTGAAGGAACTTTGATCCGTTTGAGGGATTCGACCTCGATGGCGGAGAAGAACTGCCACTCAGAGAGATCGTCGATGTTGCGCCCAGATATCACGCTCAGGCTCCTGGGGTGGGCACTTCGCGCGGTGCTTGCGTTTTTCTCCAGCTTCGGACCATCCACCTCCGGCGTCAGCTTGAGGAGGACGACCAGATGAACCAGGACGAATCAGGACTTCCAGTTAAGCGCGCCTTTCTTCAAGGCATACACATAGGCGAAGGCAAGAATGCCGGCGAATCCCGCCATGCTGACGAGAGCGACCGGGCTGTGGGCCACGAGGTCGCGGAACTGGACGGCCCATGGATACATGAAGACGACCTCGATGTCGAAGATCACGAACAGCATCGCCACCAGGTAGAACTTCACCGAGAAACGGGGGGCCCCTTCACCGATCGGCACCATGCCGCACTCGTAGGGAGTGTCCTTGGTCTTGTTGTTCCGTCCGGAACGCCCGAGCACCACGCTGAGGGTGAGGGTCACGGCCGCGAAGCCGATGGCGACGAGGATCTGGAAGAAGATGGGAAGGTAGTCCTGCAACATGGCGGTCGGTGAAGGAATGTTGTCCGGGTGAATGCGGGTTGGGTAGAAAAAAAACCCGCGCCGGATGAACCAGCGCGGGTATGGAAATCCAGTCGCCTGGGGTCAGGCTTCTTCCTGGGCAGCGGCGTATTCGCTGGAAGCTTCCTTGACGCGGGCAGTGCCCTTGTATTCCTTGCCAAGCTTTTCAACGAGACCGCGGGTCACGAGATTCTGAAGCTTTTCGTAGGCGCGCAAGCGGAGCATTTCCTCTCCGCCGCTGACCGCGTTGCGAACCTTGAGATTTTCGAAGACCCGTTCGAAGAGGTCGTTGAATCCAAACACTTTGCTCTCGGAGAGCACATTCACAAGCTCATCGGTGACGTGGTCAGGAAGACGGCGCGAGAATCTGGTTCGTTTCGTGGTGGTTGCCATAACGGTGGGACCCTAGCACCCCATTGTTACAAAAGCGACTCTAAAAATGACAATCTATCCAGAACACACATTGATGTTTTGCAAGAATTAAATTTAGACAATGATTCATCGGCGCTTCGTTTTCGTCTGGTGGGAGATGGGCATTGACGGTTGATTCCCCCTCGGCAAGGTGATGGCCGTGATCGCGAGACTGCGCGGAACTGTATTGGAAGCCTATCCGAACCGCTTGGTGGTGGATGTGCAAGGGGTTGGATATGAGGTGCATGTACCGCTTTCCACCTTCGACCGTCTGCATGCCGCCGAAGGACTGCCGGTGGATTTGCGGACCCATCTCCACATCCGGGAGACGGCGCAGACGCTTTACGGCTTCGCCAGCGAGGAGGAGCGGGATGTGTTCCTGCTGTTGATCGATCGAGTCAGCGGGATCGGTCCGGCGATCGCGATGGCGGTGCTGAGCGGGATGCCGGTGCCGCATTTCAAGACGGCGGTGGTTTCCGGGGATGTGACGGCGCTCTCGAGGATCAAGGGGATCGGAAAAAAGACCGCCGAGCGAATCGTGCTCGAACTCAAGGACAAGGTCGGCGTGGCGGAGACCTGGCAGGATGCGGCCGCGGGACAGATGAGTGCTGGAGCCGCTGACGCGGAACTGGCGCTGATCGCGCTGGGCTACAAACAGGTCGAGGCGCGGAAAGCCGTGCGGAAGGTGCTGGATGCGGATCCCGCCGCCCCGGCGGAGTCGCTGGTGCGTGGCGCACTGCGTCATCTTCAGGGATAAGCGAACGATTTCACGATGGCCCTCACCCTTTCGCAACTCAAGGCGGCCCTTCCTCCACGAGGGCTCTTCGGTGGCGGCACGTGGCGATGGTCGCCGGAGCCTCTGGCGCTGACCCAGGCCGAAGCCAGGGCGATCACGCGGCTGGGGCATCCGCTGGCGAAATTCCAGCAGGCGAGTGATGCGATCTACCGTCGCAGTGCCCTGGGAAAACTCCCAACCTGGATTTCCGGCCTGCTCGATGAAGGAAAACCGGACTGGCTGGTGAAACTCCAGCGCGATCCCGGCCTGACAGAGCAGTTTCCACGGGTGATCCGGCCGGACCTGATCCTCGGACACGATGGCCCGGCGATGTCGGAGCTCGACAGCGTGCCGGGAGGAATCGGGGTCACGGCCTGGCTTTCGCAGGTGTATGCCGATGCCGGCTTCGACGTGCTCGGCGGTCGCGATGGCATGATCGAGGGCTTTCGTTCCCTGCT
>JAIXVN010000223.1 GCA_027483005.1 Verrucomicrobiaceae bacterium | reverse complement strand
TTCCCGGCGAATCCCTCCTCGATCACCGCGAAGGCCCGGGCGGGATCCTTTTCGACCAGCACTTCGAGCAGCTTGTCGATGACCGCTTCCCGATCCTCCTCGGAAAGATCCGCCGCGCGGGCGTCGGCGATCATTTTCTCCAGCGTGGCCGAATCGAGGGTCCGCCACTGGCTTTCGAGCATCAGGGATTCCCGGACCTGGGCCGGATTTCCTAACATCGCGCCGCGCAGAATGGCCGCGAGCTTTGCCATGCCGGAGGGACCGGCCTTGGCGAGGAGTTTGGCGCTGAGGGCGGATTTCGTTTCGTCCTCGGTGGCTTCGCCGCGCTTTTCCAAAGCCTCGATCCGCTGGCTGAGCCGGGCATTTTCCGCCTCCAGGGTCGCGGCGCTGCGTTGCTGGAGCAGGAAAAACGTCACTCCCCCGGCAGCGGCCAGCAGCAGGCAAAGATCAGGCCAGGAAAGGGAGCGCGGTTTCATGAGGAGGATTCGATCAAAGCCATAAGCGGCCTCTGCTGCAAAAGCGAGCTACGAAGCAAATCCGCCCACTCTACCTCTTGATTCCGGATTCCTGCTTCTTGAGTCCGGGGCCTCAGTTCAGCCTTGTCCGATGGCCCGGGGTCATCGAATGTCCCGCCACACATGGACGCCATGCACCCTTACGAGAAGCTCCCGCTGTTCGGCACCGGGCTCACGCTTGGCATTGGCCTGGTGGCCCTGCATGCGGTCCTGCTGTTCAAGGCCCCGGCGTCGCAGGCCTTCCTGAAAAAGTTTCCGCGCGACAAGTTCATCGGTCAGATCCTCCTCGGCATCGGCCTGATGTGGTTCTGGTTGATCATCGCGCCTCCAGGCTTTGGCAAGCTCAGCGCCCTCGCGATGGACCTCGGCGAGTTCAACAACCTCAAGCCGCTGCTCCGCCTACTGGTGCCGGCCTCGATCATCCTGGTGTCGATCAGCGTGAAGGATTTCCTCGCCGTCCGCGCCCTCGGCTTGCTCGGCCTGATGATGGCCTCGCCGCTGTTGTCCGCTGCGTTTCTGAAGGACCCGACCTCGCGCCTGCTGATCCCGCTCTACACCTACGTGCTGATCACCGCGTCGCTGTTCTGGGTCGGCATGCCCTACCTCTTCCGCGACATGATCGGCTGGGCCACCGCCTCGCAAGGCCGCTGGAAAGCACTCTGCTCCGCCGGACTCGCGTATGGCATCGCCGTGGTGGTCTGCGCGTTTGCGTTCTGGAAGGGGTATTGAGGTCAGTTGGAGTTCTCGGAGAACTCCTCTCCCATCGTCGCCTTCGCAATGAAATGGATGGCAAGCAGGGTCAGGAGCAGCACCACGCCTCCAAGGATGAAGGGCAGGCGCTTCGGAGGATAGTCGGAAGCCGAAGTCGAAACATCGATCGTCACCAATGTCAGCAACATGCTGGCCCTTTCGTCAAACGGCCCTCCGGCCTGCCATCCCGCGCAAATCCGATCCAACTCCGCGACCACTTTGGATCGCACTCCAGGCGGGATAGCCCGGCCATCCAGATCCTCCAGGACTCCCGACAATCCTTCGCCAGTCCAAGAACACGTTGCACCGTCATCTTTCCGGAGCGAGTGATCACCGATGTGGATGGTCCAGCCGGGGAGCTCGGGATGATCCAAAGGGTGGAGCCTGAGCTTTTCCGATGCGTACGACATGGCTCCTCGACGCTTCGCCCCCGGCACGGATTGCATCTCCTCTACGAAGCCTACCCTGACCGGCTCCCCATCACTGCCAGGAGTCATGACGCTTCCCTTAACAAAGCTCCGGAAATAGCCCGGAATCATCCTGCCCAGCGGCTTGCTCATCCCAACCATCATGACCGCCAGGACCGGAGCGATCATCACCGCCCGCAGACACCACAGCGTCTGCCCCTGAAACGGCAGCCATTTCCTTCGCAAGCGCCGTTCCAGTATCCACTGCCCGATCAGCACCAGCACCATCAGGCAGCCGCCAAACGCCCACTCCTTCACATCCTCCCAGCGACGGAACGACGCGCACAGCCACCAGAATCCCGCCGCGCCGACCCACAGCGCGATGCAGGCCGCGACGAAACGGCGGCGTTGAGCCAAGGGAACATGGAGGGAGATGGATGGTTCAGGAGACATGCGCGTGGATTCAGAGCCGTCTTTTCCTGAACTCCAACAGGCCCGCCGCTGCTCCCCCGAGGAGGGTGCCGTAGCAGGCTCCGGTGGTGATGAAGAGGATCGCCCGGCTCAAACTGCCAATGTCCAGACCGAGTTCAGTGATGAAGAAAATCAGGCCCACCATCCCCAGCAAGGTGCCGAAGAGGCAACCGATCATCGTCAGGATGAGGGCTTCACGATGCCGGATGAGCTTCGACCACTTGAAAAGCCGCCCGGGAAACAGATGAATCAGAATCGCCAGGACCACGAAGGCCGGCACGAACGACAAGACGTAAAAGAGCACGGCTTCGCCCCAATCAAAGCGGTCCCGGTTCAGATAAAGAAACTGATACGCGATCGCCGGATACCACGAACCCACCACGGCGGAGATGACCGCCCCGCAGCGCAGGGCATTGAGGAAATCCAGGGGAGTCAGTGTCCGATCCACTCCATGATGAAATCCGAGATACGTTCTCAGGAAAAGTCCCGGCTTCATCAAACTTCACCGAGAATTCACACCCGGTGGAGTCCGTCCTGTGTTAGGAAATCCCCCGCATGGCGGTGACCCGACGCACGTTCCTGAAACGCATGACACTGGCCCTCGGTGGGCTGGCGGCGGTGGATGCCTTGGGCGTGGAACCGAGATGGTTGGACGTCACGCGGCTGGACTTCTCCCACCTCGGACTCGGCAAGACGATCGTCCATCTAACAGATCTTCATTATCGCGGCAACCGCGCCTGGCTGGAGTCGATCCTGGAGATCACCCGCGCCGAGAAACCGGATCTCGTGTGTTTCACCGGCGATCTGGTGGACCGCAAGAACACCGAGCACCTGGCCGAGGCGCTCGATCTCCTCAAAACCTGCGGTGCTCCGCTCTATGGCGTGATGGGCAATCACGATCCCTACGATCCAGCCTCGCTCAAGATCTTCGGCTCTGGCGGCAAGGCCGCGTCCCGCTGGTCGGGGCCTTGTTTCTTCCCAGTTTCGTGAATCACTGCGTCGCCGGCCTCTGCGACTCACCCTCCGGGAAACTCTTCGTCAGTCGCGGACTCGGCACCTCCATGCTCCCCATGCGCTTCAATCGCAGGCCTGAGCTGACGGTGGTGAGGTTTTGAGCGGGGCTGGAGGTTGGATGTGATGGCTTATCCGTTAAATGGAATTGAGGCCTTGCAGGCATCTTCCCAAATAACCTCTAACCTCTAACCTCTAACCTCTAACCAAACCTCAATACTCCCGCTCCAACAGATACGCCGCGATCTCATGAAGACGGTCGGCGCTTTTCCCGAGAGGCTTCAGGGCGTCCATTGCCTGCTTGGTGAGTTTGGCGGCCTCCTTGCGGGATTTTTCCAGGCCCATCAGCGAAGGGTAGGTGGTCTTTTCAACGGCGGCGTCCTTTCCGGCGGTCTTGCCCAGAACTTCGGTGGACTGGGTGACGTCGAGGATGTCGTCGATCACCTGGAAGGCATGGCCGAGGGCGTGGCCGAAAACTGTTAGAGCTTCGAGCTGCTTCGGCGTGGCGTTGGCGGTCATCGCGCCGAGACGCAGCGAACTCATCAGCAGCGCGGCGGTTTTGGCTTCGTGGATCTTCACGAGGCGGGCCTTGGTCGCCTTCTGGCCTTCGCCTTCGAGGTCGAGCACCTGACCGCCGATGAGGTGGCGCGAGCCGCCTGTTAGAGCGAGTTCGGCCACGTAGTCCTTGGCCGAGTAGCGTTTCGTGGCGGGGGTTTGCGCGAGGAAAAGGAAAGCTTCTGTTAGAAGGGCGTCGCCGGTCAGCACGGCCATGCCCTCGCCATAGACCTTGTGGCAGGTCGGCCGACCGCGACGCAGGTCATCGTCGTCCATGCAGGGCAGGTCGTCGTGGACCAGCGAGTAGGTGTGCAGGA
Organism: Verrucomicrobiaceae bacterium; assembly: GCA_027483005.1. Taxonomy (GTDB): domain Bacteria; phylum Verrucomicrobiota; class Verrucomicrobiia; order Verrucomicrobiales; family Akkermansiaceae; genus Luteolibacter. The sequence goes on along the minus strand of JAIXVN010000223.1, from coordinate 424 downwards.
CCTCGACCGCGCAGGCGGGCAGCATCGCGTTTTCCAAGGTCCCTCCGCAGGCCTCAGCAGCCGCGAGGCAGAGGATCGGTCGCAGGCGCTTGCCACCGGCGAAGACCGTGTAGCGCATCGCGGCGTGGATCGTGGCCGGCGCGGCGGATTTTTTCGGCAGATGCCGGTCGAGCGCGGCATCCACTTCCTTGGCTCGGGCGGCGAGGTAGGACTTCAGGGTCATGAGCGTGGCAGTTGATCGGAGATCGGAGATTGGCGATCTGGATGAAGGTCTTCAATCCATGATCTCCGATCCACGATCCCTCTTCAAAGAATCTCCGCGATCTGCACCGCATTCAGCGCGGCACCCTTGCGGACCTGATCGCCGACGACCCAGAGGTCGAGGGCGTTGTCGAGGACGAGGTTCTTGCGGATGCGTCCGACC
>JAIXVN010000006.1 GCA_027483005.1 Verrucomicrobiaceae bacterium | reverse complement strand
TTCATCGGCTACAACGTCGAGAACTGGCTGACGATGGATCGTTACGAAAATGGCAAGAACACGAAGGATGCCAACAAGCCGGAAGATCAGAAAGCGGCGGTGGTTGCCATTCTCGCGCGCATCAAGCCCGATGTGCTCGGGCTCTGTGAAATCGGCCAGAAAGAAGACATCCTCGATCTGCAGACCCGCTTGAAAAGCGCCGGACTGGATCTGCCGAATCTTCACTACGTTGGTGGAGCTGATCCGACGCGACACCTCGCCTTGCTCTCTCTTTTCCCGATCAGCAAGACCGGCACCATCGCCAAGTCCGATTACTCCCTCGAAGGCCAGACCTTCTCGATCCAGCGTGGCGTCCTCGATGCCACCGTCACGGCCAACGGCAGCGACTACCGCTTCCTCGGCGTCCATCTCAAGTCGAAGCGTGAGGTTGAAAACGGAGATCAGGCGGCGATGCGGCTCAATGAGGCCCATCTGCTGCGCGCCCACATCGACACGATCCTGACCGCCGATCCCGCCACCAAGCTGGTCGCCTACGGAGATTTCAACGACACCCGCGCCAGCCCCGCGATCAAGCTGATCCAGGGCAATTACAACCATCCCCACTACATGACTCCCTTGCCGCTCAAGGATCGCCGGGGGGAATACTGGACCCACTTCTGGGAGAGGGAGGATGTGTATTCCCGCTTCGACTGGATTCTGGTCAGCCAAACTCTGAAGGCCGAAGTCAATTTCGACGCCTCGAGAATCCTCGATGAGCCCGAATGGGACAAGGCATCCGATCACCGTGCGGTGATGTTGCAGTTGAAGTGAGCTCTTGGAAGTCTTCGCTGGATTGGTTGGTTGAATATGACGGGCCCGCAATGAGTGCGGTGCTTCCTTTGGAGGAATCACTGATCTCCGAAGGTTTTGTCCGATCCCAGGCCGATCTGCCGATTTCGGATCAACGGTCGGCCGGTCGGACCAGCCATATGGCCCTGGCGGAAAAGGCCGGCAATCCGTCCCGAAATGAAACTGGAAGTCGAGGGCCATTCGCGCTTTGTTCACTTCGTGATCTCACTCTCCAAGATTGTCTTCAGCCTGCTGCTTTGCGCCGCTCCGGCCCTGGGGTTCCGCCTTCCGGACAGCTCGACGCAATGCGTGGTCGGAACGGCGAAGGACTGGAACAGCTCCAACGTCACCCTGGCCCTTTACCAGAAAGCGGGTGGCAAGTGGCAGCAGGTCGGAGCTTCCTGGAGCGGTCGGCTCGGAAAGAACGGCCTGGTTTGGGGCAGCGGCATGTGCCCGGTGCCCAAAGGTGCCACCACCAAACGCGAAGGTGACAACCGCGCTCCTGCGGGCGTGTTTTCCATCGGCGGGGCCTGGGGCTATGAGGCCTCGATCCGCAAGAATCCGGCGCAGTTTTATCGCCAGGTCACGCCGCGCGATCTCTGGGTCGAGGACTCCTCGTCACCCAGCTACAACCGCAACGTGGTCATCGATCACGATCCCGTCACCGATTGGGAAAAGAAGCAGCAGATGAAACAGAATGATCCGGCCCACAAGTTGAAGCTCTTCATCGCCCACAACGCCCCGCCGAAAGCCGTGCCGAATGCAGGAAGTGCGATCTTTTTCCATATCTGGCGGGCCGAGGGAGCCAAGCCAAGCGCAGGTTGCACGACGATGCCTGAAGAAAGGCTGCGCTGGATGATTGCCCAGATCGATCCCACCAGGCATCCGGTCTATGTCCTGCTACCCCAGGCCGAGTATCAGGCCAGAAGAGTGGAGTGGGCTTTGCCTTGAGCGACGACTTGAACAATCAGGCCTCGCGTTGGCTGCCTTTGTAGCAAAGGACAAAGATCCCTGAACAGAGCACCAGGACCGACGTTTGGACCGACCAGAACATGGTCCACCCTCCCGCTCCGTGAACCACGGCGAGATCGTAGAGGTGACCCGAAAGCAGGATGCCGACCGAACTGCCCAAACCGCTTGAAACCAGAGTCAAAAGCCCTTGGGCCTGGCCACGCAGACCTTGGGGAACGCGTCGATCAAGGAAGATCTGGGCAGTGATGAAGTAAAAGGTGTAGCCAAAGCCGTGAAGCACCACGCCGGGCAACAACCAGAGCCTTTCATCCGTGATTCCAGCCATCGTGAATGAGGCAAACCGGATCACGTGGATCACCAACGACGCGGTCAGCACGGTCTTGATCCTCCATCGCGTCATGACCGCGCCAATGGTCAGCATGGCCAGCACCTCCGGCCATTGGGCGAAAGTCATCGTGGCCGAGGCATGAAGATCCCCGAGCGCTTCCAAATGCCGGGGCACGAACATGTAAAAGGCGGCGAGCGGAATGGAGAGCAGCCCGGTGACGAGAAAGAACACGAAGTGATCGCGCTCCTTCAACAGGGCGAAGGCGTCGATGCCGAGGAGGCTCAACCAGGAACGTCCAGTGCCGGTGGGATGGGTGGCAGGCAAGGCAAAGGCCAGGAGTCCCAGCAACACCCGCGGCACGACCGAGGCATAGCCTGCGATGGCCGAGCGATCAGCATTCAGGACGTGGCTGGTGATCAGCCCAGCCGCCATCCAACCGAGGGTGCCACCCAGGCGGGCCAGCGGAAATCTCTTCTCTGGGGAATCGAGGTGGGCCAGCGCCACCGTCGAGCACAGCCCCCACATCGGTCCCGAAACCAGGGAATTCGCCGCAAGGAGGCTGATGAACCACCACGGATTCCAATCATGCTCCAAGGTCCAGAATGCTCCGAAGAGCAGGACCGAACCGCAGATGGAAATCCATCCCAACAGCCGCTCAGCCCGCATGCGCTGGTCCGCCAGGGCTCCAACGATGAGCGGGGAAACAATCGCCGTC
>JAIXVN010000510.1 GCA_027483005.1 Verrucomicrobiaceae bacterium | reverse complement strand
CTGCCGAAACAGCCTCGCAAAGATCATGGGTGAAGGTGGCGATGCCACAGCGTCTCGGTTCGAAACCGCCGACGAAGGCGATCTTTCCCGGAGCGGCAAGCCGGCTCAAACCCACTCCTTCATCCCTAGAGACTTGTCCATGCTCCAACAGACCCCCTCGCGACGGGGGCGCAACCTATTTCGGGCAATCGGTCAAATTGCGACCTGTTTCCGATCAGGGCTCCCAAGTCACCCTCACACGCCCGAAGCGTCCAACAGGACCGGCTCCGGCAGGATCGCTGATCGTCACGCGTTCCCAGGTCGCGTCCACGGACTCGACAGTCGGAGTTCCGACTGCATCCGCGAAATCGGCAGGCGAAGACCCGAACTGCGCCTTGTAGGTGAGGCCTGAGATGCCCTTGCGACGGAGATATTGCAGGGAAAGCTGGCAGCCATCCGGCGTGCCGGGAGTGAGGATCATCTTCGGCAAGCCTGCGCCGGGCATACTGCCTGGATCGTAGATCGTCGCACGCGAAACCGAGGGATCGAGATTGAAGGCGTATTCGAGCAGCTTGTTGATGCCATCGCCATCCTCATCGGACAACTGCGACGCAACGCTGTCACTGACTCCACGGTCGAAAGCCCACTGCTGGAAGGCCGTGCGGTAGGTCACGCTGAGGGGATTCGAGACGAAGTTTCCGGCTCCGCCTGCATCGACGACCCTGTTTTCCGGCAAGGTGAGCACCACGATGGAAGCACTCGGCTGCACCACGACGGAGTAGGAAGCCCCGGAGCCGCTGACGGACTGGATCGTTCCACCGGTGATCGAGAAATCGCCCGCGACCAGACCGGTGACGCTTTCCGAAAACGTCAGCGTGGCGGTGAAAGGGCCATTGACCGAGGCGGATGTCGTCGAGAGCGAGGCCAGCGGACGAACGCTTTCCAGCTCAAGTCGATCAAGCCGCGTTCCGTCGTCACGGGCATAGACCGTGATCGTGTGAGTTCCAGCAGACAGCGTGAGGGTCACCGGATCGGTGAAGGGAGTCCGGTTGCTCAAATTGTCCCAGGTGTATCCGGCCGAAGCGACCGGCAGGGTGTCCCAGAGGTAAACCGTTCCGAGCGCCTGATTGCCATCAACCTCGACAAAGAATGAATCGCTCGAAGCATCAGGCGAACGAATCAGTCCCTTGAGCAGCCATTGCCCGGCCTGCGGAACCACGAAGGTGTATTCGGCGCGGTGTTGGGTTTTCACCGGAAGGTTGAAATTGCCCGCGTAGGCCGCATCCGGCAGCCAGAGATACTTTCCGTGGGGCGCGGCGGCGTCGGTCACCAGCACCATGCCTCCGCCGAGGTAGGAATACTCGGCGGCGTTTCTTGCCAGGATCTGTTGGAGGAACTGGGTGGTCACGGAGGTGCCGGCTCCCATTGTCAGCCCGGCGGTGTCGATCACCGAAGTGCCCTTGATCTCGATGCCGATGGTTCCCTGGGTGAGCGGCGTGATCGACAGCAGATAGCCATTTCCGGAAGGCGCGATCGAATCGAGCCGAGCATTCGTCAGATTGAAATCCGAGGCATCCAGACCGCTGACGGTTTCGCCGAAACTCAATCCAAGCTGGAAGGGTCCGGTGACCTGGGCTGGGACCGAGGTGAAGACCGGCACGGGAGGCAGCACATCGATGAAGCCGACCGACAGCGACGAGGAGGCACGGCTGCCCAGGCCGGAGGAGTTCGCCACATCCGCTGGCACGGCAACGGTGACGTCCGACTGGTTTGGCGAGATACTGGCAACGTAGTAGTAGCCCTTGCCACGCAGCTTCGTCACAGTGCCGCCGCTGACCTGGAGATCAGCGGCGGTGAAGTCGGTGACATCCATGTCGAAGACGACGGTGACATCAAAAGCCCCGGCCACCGGTGCGGTGGGTCCACCGATCTGGCAGCGGGCCTTTCTCCGTCCGACCAGTCCGTCATAGCGTTTGACGACCGCATCGTTGGCCCAGGTGCCGGAGGTCATGAGGGTCCAGTTGGTGCCGTCCGTGCTGCAATGAACCTGATAGTTTCCGATGCGCCCGTTCGGACCGTTCTGCCTGGGGGTGTAAACAAACCCGCCGACCTCCCTGAGCGAGCCGAGGTTGATGGTAAGATAATGGGGGATCGGGGCGATGTAGGTCCCATATTCGGTGTGCCAGAAGGTCGCCGTGTTGCCATCGATGGCGTTGGTGGCGGGAGTAGCCTCATCGACGGTTTCCTGACTGTCGTAGGCCTGCACCGAGAGTTCGGAGGTCGGAATGGCGGCCCCGCTGCCGTCGAGGACCGAGAACTCGGCGATCGAGGTCCAGGGGCCCGCATTGACCTCGGACGTGGCGGTGATCCTGACGTAGCGCGCGGTGGGTGACGCGGTGGTCTGGAACTCCGACTCGTTGAGGGAAAGGAGGTACTCCTGGAGGAGATCGACCGCTTTCTGATCGACCAGATTCTTCGCAAGCGGAGGCATGGCGGCACCGTTGCCGACGTTGGCCATGCGCAGGTGCAAGGCGGAAAGGCTGGTGCTGCCGGGCTTCAGGTAACGACCGTCCGTGCCAAGGTCGAAGTGCCCCTTGAGCATGCCGTTGATCAGGCCCTGGACGTTCAGGGGGGTGCCGAGCCGGGCGTCGAAGTAATCGATCGTTCCGCCAGGTCGGTGGCAATGGGCGCAGTTGTTGTCGAGGTAGGATCGCACCCGATGCTCGATCGGCGCGGTCTCGTCACTGATCGAGCGGCCCTCGATGAAGTTTTCCAGCTCGGTGGTGGTGAGTGTGCGATCGAACATGCCGAGCGCATTGAACGTGGCGAGTTGGTTCGCGCTTCGACCTGTGGACGGGTAGTGGAACGATCCGTTGAGCGAGGCGGTCTTCACCCCGAGGGCCTGACCTGCGGCGGGGGTGTGACAAAGCATGCAGTCCGCGCGCGATGGGTAGTCCCAGTGGCGGGTGGTGGTGGATCCGTTCTGGAGGGTCACGGAAAAGTCCTCGCCTGCGCCGGTGGCAAGAAGTTCGGCATCGGTCCCCGCCGGGTTCCAGCGGTAGGTGAAGCCGTATTTTCCGCCGCCGGCGGTGCAGACCAGGAAGCGGGTCTCGAGGCGCTTCACCTGCGCCGGATTGTTTTCATTCGTGGCCACTTCGAAGTGCTTCACGAACACAGTGCCGGCCGGAAAGGTCCAGCTGCCCTCCTCGTCGAACACGATCTTCTCGGCGGCGGTGTTGTGGCTGCCGTCGTTGGGCAGGATGATCCAGCGGCTTTTCGCGGAGGCATCGGACCAAAGCGGGTTCGCGACGTGGTAGGGAATGACGCCCGGTGCGGTGGCGAGGGTGGCGAGATTGGTGAAGACTCCGGTTTGGGAAAGGAACTGGGGCGGCTCCGTGGAAATCCCGGAAGCCACCAGCTTGCGGATCGTGCCGCCGGCGAGGTTGGTGCCGTTGACCGTCATCAGATAAACTTCTCCAGCAGCATCGGTGCAGAAGTTTCCAAGCCCCGCCTTGTTGCCGGTGGGGAAGCCGTCGATGATGAGTTCCGAAACCGGCGAGCCTCCCGCAGCATCGAGCGTCGCGGTCCAGATTCGGCCTCTGACGTGATCGCCGTAGAGAACCTTGCCGCCGAGCAGTGCGTTCCATTTCGCTCCACGGTATCTCATGCCACCGATGATGCAGGTGCCGACCGATCTGGCATAATCGAGGACCGGCGGGGTATCGACTCCGATGGCGGGCGTGGCGGCGGTGCCGGGGCCGTTGATTGTGCCTTCGCGGTATCCCCACTGGGCGTTTCCGCCTTTCGGCAGACGGGTGATTTCCTCCCTCGATCCCTCGCCCACGTCGCCGATCCAGATTTCGCCGTTCACGGCATCGTAGTGGGCGGTGTGGGGGCTGCGCAGGCCGAGGGAATGATACTCCTCAAGGATCGACCCGGCGGGATCGAGCCAGGGATTGTCGTTGGGAATGCCGTAGCCCTGGGTGGAGCTCGCAGGCCAACCGGCGGGCTTGTTGGTCGGGCTCTGGGGCTGACGACGGATGGCGTGGGACTTGGTGGGATCGTTATTGACGTCGATCCGGAAGACCCCGCTGAAAAGACCGAAGTTGAGCTTCTGGGTGCGGCTGAGAGCGCCGTCTGCCCCGGCCAGTCCACCGCCCTCGGCGCTGTCGCCACCGTCGCCGCAGGTGATGTTGAGGAAGCCCTGGTTGTCGAAGAACATCGCACCGCCGTTGTGCCAGCGGCAGCGGTCGTACTGGTTGATCAGAACCGACTCGCTGTTGGGGTCAAGCGTGCCGGAAGCGGGCAGCCAGGTGAAGCGGGAGACGCGCCAGTAGGAACGGTTGGAATCAGCCGATGTCAGGGCCGGCTTGTGGTTGTAGCAGACGTAGGCGTAGTTGGCGTTCGGCGAGCCCGACACTCCGAACTGCGGATGGAAGACGAGGCTGTAGAAGCCCTGGTCTTCGGACGATTGGGTGTTGGCCACCCATTCGAGCACCTTGACCACCTGGGCTTGGGTGACGGCGGCATTCTTGGCGAAGCGCCAGAGCTGGCCGTTCTTTCCGACGAGCAAGAGGTCATTGCCTCCCGGAATGGGAGTCAGCCAGATGGGGTCAACGAAGGTGAGATTGGGAAACGCGTTCTCGGTCGCCCAGCCGGTGGCCAGACCGGGAGCCGTGACCGGGAAAATGCCATTGAAATAGCTGCCGACCGCTTGTGGGGAATCGAGGCCACTGGTTTGAGCTTGAGCGAGTGGAGAAAACCCGGCCCACAAGCCGATCGCGAGACCGCTCAGACGTTTCAAGACCGGCAAACCAGGAACAAAGGACGAAACAAACACCGCTACCTCCTAATTCCAGCGCCTCAAGGCGACAAGAGATTTCAATCTCCGCCAGCTGTCAGGGCGAAAGGAAGAGCGGCCATCCCGATTCCGGGATGGCCGCTTGCAAGATCAGATCGGAAACGCCGGAGCGCTCAGTATTTCACGCCGCAGCCGTAGGGCTCGGTTTTTCCGATGGCAACCGGTTTGCCGGCGAGGGTGGCATCGAGGGCCTTGGCGACATAGTTGTCGGAACTGGTGATGTCCTCGGACTTGGTGGTGGCCTTCGAGTCGAGCGCACCGTTGTAAACAAGGACGCCTTCCTTGCTGATGACGAACATGTGCGGGGTGGTCTTGGCACCGTAGGCCTTGCCGACGGTTCCGGTGGAATCGATCAGGTAGTGGCTGCCTTTCCAGGAGTTCTTGGCAGTCTGCTCAAGAGCGGCCGCAGGCGCCAGGTAGGCTCCAGAGGTTTCATTGGCGGAGTTCACCGTGAGCCAGACCACACCCTTTCCGGTGTAGGTTTCCTGGAGCTTCTGCATGTTGCCGGGACCGTAGTGCTTGACCACGAATGGGCAGCCGAAGTTGTTCCATTCGAGCACAACGACCTTGCCCTTGAGGGCGGCGAGGGAGACTTCCTTGCCATTGGCGTCCTTGGCGGTGAAGGCGGGGGCTGGAGCACCGACTTCTGCGGCGTGCACGGAAGCAAGCGCAATGAGGCCTGCGAATGCGGAGAAAAACAGTTGTTTCATGATTTTAGGATTTGGAGGATTCGATGCAGAACTTGGAAAGGACGCTGCATTTGTCCAATGACTTTCACGTCACGGTTCAATTCTTTAACCAGGAGACGAGCGCCGGATGAGGCAGACCGCCGCCGGACAGGACCAGATCCAGGGCCTTCGGAGGTCCCTCCAGATACTCGCTTTTCGGAACGAGAGCGGTCCATTTTCCATCGGATTTCGAGAAGACAATCGCGGCGGAAGCATCGACCACCTGGACGGTTGCCGGAAAGGTGGCGAAAGCGGAGGGATCGATCCCGACTGGCGCCGTGAGCGTGAGAAGGAGGGACTTCCCTTGCTCGGCGACCTCGAGCTTCAGGCCATCGAGAGGCCGGGGAACCAAGGCTGAGGATTTTTCGATGACAGGTGCCGCAGGAGTGGCG
>JAIXVN010000383.1 GCA_027483005.1 Verrucomicrobiaceae bacterium | reverse complement strand
CTGCTGACCGGGCTTTCCTATGCCTGCGTCGGCGGCCGATACGCGAAGGCCGGTGGTGCGGCGTATGTCACCCAGAGGGCTCTGGGCAAACCGGCGATCAGTTACATGGTCGGCCTGGCGGTGATGATGAGCGGCCTGACCTCGATGGCCACCGGTTCGCAGGCGATCGCGGAGAATCTGGAAAAGGCACTCGGTTTCACCCTGCCGATCAAACTCGTGGCCATCGGGCTCGTGTTCCTCGTCGGCTGCGTGATCTTTCGCGGGATGCGGGAAAGCATGTGGCTGAACATTCTTTGCACCGTGATCGAAGCCTCCGGGCTGCTGTTCATCATCATCGTTGGAGTGAAATACTGGGGCAGCGTCAACTACCTGGAAACGCCCGGTGACTCAGCCGCAGGCGGTGGCATCGGCTCTGGCATCACGCTCGCACTGGTGCTTCAGGGCGCGGTGCTGATGTTTTTCTCGTTCATCGGCTTCGAGGACATCCTCAATGTCAGCGAGGAAGTGAAGGAACCGAAGAAAGACATCCCCTTCGGCCTGATCGGCGCGATGGTCCTCGCCACCTTGATCTACATGGCCGTGGCGATCACCGCCGTTTCCGTGCTGCCATGGAAAGAGCTTGCTGCGAGCAAGACGCCGCTGATGGAGGTGGCCCATCGCGCGGCGCCGTGGTTCAAAGGCATCGACAGCGTCTATCTCGGCATCACCATTTTCGCCATCGGCAACACCGCCCTGCTCAACTACCTGATGGGCTCGCGCCTGCTCTACGGGATGAGCCGCCAAGGCCTGCTGCCGCGCGCCCTCGGGAAACTACATGCCACCCGGAAAACCCCGCACCTCGCCATCCTCGTGCTTTTCGGCATCGTCTCCGCCCTGATCCTCAGCGGTGGCGTGAAACCCTTGGCCGAGGCCACCGTGCTCCTGCTGCTGATGGTTTTCACGCTGGTGAACATTTCCCTCGTCATCCTGAAACGCCGCCCCAGCGAACCGAGCGATGGCTTCGACGTGCCGCTGCTCGTCCCCATTCTCGGAGCCATCGTCTGCGCCCTGCTCATCGTCGTCCGCGTGCAGGCCGCCTTCACTGATCCCAAGCCCGGCTCCGCCACCGCCCCGCTCATCGCGCTGGCGATCTTCGCGGTGAGCTTCGTGCTCTATCGACTGATGAAACCCAAGGACGTGGTGATGGCGGAGTGAGGTCCCCTTTCACGCCTCATCGTCCATCTTCGGCAGCAGCAGCGCGAAAAGGGCCGCCGGAATAAACAGATAAGATGCCATGAGAAGCACGCCTGCGAAGTCGCCCTGGACCTTGTTGTAAATGCCGAAGAACACCACGCCGGCCGCCGAAAGGATACGGCCGATGTTGTAGCAGAAACCCGCGCCGGTGCTCCGCAGCAGCACCGGAAACAGCGGCGGCAAACACATCGTGAACAGTCCGAAACAGCCCTGCATCACCCCGATCGCGGCGAACAGCGCATAGGTCGTTGAAAGGCTGTGGCTGCTCGAAAAGGTGAGCCACATCACCACGAAGTAGAGCCCGAGCATCAGCGCGATCGCCCGACCGTAGCCGATGAGTTTGGAAAGCCCGCCTGCGAGGTAGTTGCCGATCAGCGAGCCAACCATGATCCACAGCAGGGCCATGACCGTCGCCTGATCCTTGTCGACCTTCAACGCACCGACCTCCGGAAGACTGCGGATGTAACTCTGCTGCCAGAACATGAAGGTCCAGTGGGCCGTCAGCGACACCGCGCAAATCAGCATGACCCGCAGCGTGATGCCGCAGACCGCGGGACCAAACAGCTCGCGAATCCTTGGTGCAGGCTGATCCTTTCGCGCCTCGGTCCACTCCTCGGTCTCCGGCACAGCCCGACGAATCCAAAAGGTGATGAAAGCCGGAAGGACCCCGACGAGAAAGATCCACTGCGGCGGCTGACCTTTCAAAAGCGCACCAGCCAGGCAGGCGAGCAGGATGCCGCAATTGACCGCGCTCTGAAGGGTCGCCGCAATCCAGGGACGCCATTTCTTCGGCCAGGTTTCCGAGAGCAACGAGGCACCCACCGCCCATTCCCCGCCGATGCCCAGAGCGGCGAGGAAACGGAAGATGAGAAGGTGCCACCACTCGGTCGAGATGAAGGACAGTCCGGTGAAACAGGCGTAGGTCAGGATGGTGAGGACCAGCGCGCGACTCCGGCCCAACAGATCCGCCACGCGACCGAAGAACCCGCCTCCGAGTGCCCAGCCGACGAGGAAGGCGGCCTGGATGATCGAGGCCTTTTGCCCGACATCCGGATCCGACTCGCCGGTCATCAGCAGCTGCGCCACGAAGGCCGTGGCGACCAGCGTGTAGAGATGCATGTCCAGCCCGTCGAAGAGCCAGCCCAGCCAGGCCGCCACACCGGAGCGGACTTGGTGCGGGGAAAGATCGCGCAGCCGCCGGATTTCCGGGGCGGGAGGAGTGGAGGATGTCATGGGTTGGAAAATCGCCGGGGCTGCGGATCATCTCCATCGCCCGGGATTCATCAAGAACTCAACCGCCCTCCTTCACTTCGGCGGCAGCTTTTCAGCGGGCGGCACCACCGGAGGCTCAGCCGGCGGGGCGGGGTCGCGACCGAAAAATCCATCGAGCGCGCCAGACACGCCACCGACCACATCCGCCGCCTTGTCGATCGCCTGCAGCCCCTTGTCGAGGGTATCGACGCCCTTCTCGATCACTTTGGGAGCCTCACCGATCACTGACTTGGTAAACTTCAGAGCCTTCTCGCCCGTCGCGGGCAGCACATCGAACATCCGCAGTCCCGCCGCCGCGATGAGACGATCTGTTAGATCTTCCTTGGGATCGTCGAGCGTCCCGGTGATGCGCAGCGGCGTCCACAGCAGACCCTTTTCAGCAGGGAGAAACACATCGGTCTCCGCTCCCGGGATGTTGGCGAGCGTGCCGGGTGCGAGGCCGAGCCGGAAATTGCCATCCAGTTCGCCATTTTTCCCGACGACCAACTGCCCCTCCAAGCGGACCAGTCCTTCGGTCGCCAGGACGAAACGGCTCAGCGTGGTGACCCCGTCCTCCCATTTCCAATCCGTCTGGGCCTCGCTGAGCTGGAGCACGCGGAACCTCCGGGTGTCGGCGTAGGCGGCCAGCGAATCCAGCACCGGCAGCGCGGTGAGAACCCCATCCTTCACCACGAGATGACCTTCCAGCCTCGGGCCCTTGCCGTGGCTGACGACGGAAAAGGTGGAGTCCACCTTGCCGGTGAGCCGCTTGGCCCAGTCGGCATTGAGCAGATCGGCGCAAGGCACGTCGCTCATGCTGCCTTGAAGTCCATAGCTGCCGCTCGCCTGGCTCCACTCGCCATCGGCCTGGACCCGACCACTCCCGGCCACCTGCGCGGTGGCGTCCGTGATGAACGCCTGTCCGTCCTGATAGCGCAGCTTCACGCGATCCAGCTCGATCGTGGGCACCATTTTCCACGGCAGGCTCACGCGACCGCCGTCGATGGTCGCACGATAGGCGCTCTTCGTCTCCGCCTGCTTGATCTCCACCTGCATGTCGGAAATGGCGGCCTCACCGCTGTTGGTCAGCGCGCGCACCGACATCGATTGGATCGTCAATCCGTCCAGATCCACCTCGGAAGGCAGCCAGCCGTTCTTCTTCGCCTCGGAGTTCGGCTCCGGAGTCGTTGCCACAGGCGGCGGCGTCGCATTGGCCCCGCTGCGCGCGTCGAGCGTCGCCTCGATGCGACCCACGTTCGAGCCGCGGACCTCCCAAACGCCGCGCGTCACCCGGCCAAGACCGATCTCGGTGTGAAGCTTTTCAGCACGGATCGAGCGAATCTGGCCTTCTCCGCTGGCTTCGAACGAGGGCGTATCGACCTGGAGCCCATCCCAGCGGAACGCCGCGAAACTCCCGGAAATCCCCAGCGTGCGGCTGGCTTCCTCGGAAAGGAGCCGCCGGAACCCCTCGCTATGAAGATACTTCCGCACGCCCGCGTAGCCAGCCACCAGGACCACGAAAGCCCCGATCCCCACCATGCCTGCGACACGACCGAGCCACTTCCGGCTCCCCCCTCCCTGGCGCTTCTTTGCTCGGCGACTGCTCATTTTGAAATTCTAGCGAAACCCCACTACGCGGCAAGCTCGCGAAAAAGATCGCCGCTCCGCAAATTCGTGGTTTCCCTCGGGCCAGCCTGACCGACCCACCATGCTCGCCTTTTCCACCTGCTGGAACAACAGCCGCCACAGCGATGGTGAACCGATGATCGAGGAAATCGTCAGCCTCGGTTTCACGAACATCGAGCTCTCGCACGGCATGACCATCGCCAAGCTCCCCGGCATCCGCAAAGCCTACGCCCGCGGGCTCTTCACCTGCTCCGGGGTGCACAACTATTTTCCCGCGCCGGTCGAGGTGATGATCGATGCCCCCGACGCCTACGAGTTCACCTCCCACCGCCCCAATGACCGACAGCGCGCGATGGACATGACGCTCAAAACCCTGGAGATCGCCGCCGAGTTCCAGGCTCGCTACCTCGTCCTTCACATGGGTTCCGTGCCGATGAACTCCGCGAAATGGACCAAGCCCCTCACCGCCGGAGTCGCCGCCTCAGGCAGGCTCGGGGCGGAGCATGCGAAGGAGAAGATCGCCTTCGTGAAAGCGCGCGAAAAGATCGCGCCCCTCTACTTCCATCGCGCCATCGAGGCCCTCGGCACCATCGCCGAAAGGGCGGCGGAACTCGGCGTCAAGCTCGCGGTCGAATCCCGGTCGCGCTTCGAGGACATGCCCACCGAGCGGGAAATGATCCGGCTCCAGGAACACTTCGCCGACAATCCTGCGGTCGGCTACTGGCATGACTTCGGCCACGTCCAGCTCAAGCACAACCTCGGCCTGCTCGATCACCCCCAGTGGCTGGAAACGATTTCCCCCCATCTCATCGGCGGCCACGTCCACGATGTGCAATGGCCCGCCCGCGATCACCGCACCCCCTTCACCGGCGAGCTTCACTATCAGGAGCTGCTGAAACATTTTCCCGCCAACTGCCCCCTCGTCTGGGAACTCAGCCCCACCCGGGAGGCCGAGGAGATCAAGCAGTCGCTCCAGATCTGGAAAGGGATGTTTCCCGAGCGGAGTTGAGGCATTCAGCGCCCGGGAGTCCCACCCCCTTGGACTGCGGCAGGCTCCTCTCCCCGTTACCCACATCTTGAGTCTTCAGGGCCAAGGGCGAGAATCCATTCCAGCCCAGGCCAGCGGCCTGGGTTCCATGTCCAGGATGAATCGAG
>JAIXVN010000447.1 GCA_027483005.1 Verrucomicrobiaceae bacterium | reverse complement strand
TCAAGCAGATGGGCCAGGTGCCGCTGCTGACCCGCGAGCAGGAAGTTGAAATTTCCAAACGCATCGAGGACGCCGAGATTGAGGTCGCCAAGCAGCTCCACCTTTTCGGCTTCGTGGCCGATCTTTACCTCGAACTCGCCGACAAGCTCAACAAGGGCAAGGAGCGCTTCGACCGAGTCATCCTCGACAAGAAGATCGAGTCGCGTGAACGCTACATGAAGATCCTGCCGAAGCAGTGCGATCAGCTGAAGCAGCTCCACGAGGAGAACGACAACCTCTTCCGCCAGCTCTCCGCCAAGAACCCGCGAGGCAAGAAGAAGCTCGACGACGACTTCGCCAAGAACCTTCAAACGCTTCATCGCCTCTACACCCGCTTCTACTACAAGCAGAAGGTGACCGAGGATTTCTGCGAACTCGTCGAGGAGTACCAGCAGAAGTTCTGGAAATACACCCGCAAGCTCCAGACCGACCCCGAGGACAAGGAGTTCCAGACCAAGCTTCGTGAGCTCCAGCAGCACGCCTGGCACACCTCGGAGGGATTCGAGGAAACCAACAAGCAGCTCCGCCACTGGCTCAAGGAAGCCCTCAAGGCCAAGACCGAGATGGTCGAGGCCAACCTCCGCCTCGTGATCTCGATCGCGAAGAAATACACCAACCGCGGCCTTTCCTTCCTCGACCTCATCCAGGAAGGCAACATGGGCCTCATGAAGGCGGTCGAGAAATTCGAATACCGTCGCGGCTACAAGTTTTCGACCTACGCCACCTGGTGGATCCGTCAGGCCATCACGCGTTCGATCGCCGACCAGGCCCGCACGATCCGCATCCCGGTCCACATGATCGAGACGATCAACAAGCTGATGCGCGTGCAGAAGCAGTTGGTCCAGGAATACGGCCGCGAACCCTCCCCCGAGGAAATCGCCGAGGAAATCCACCTTCCCGTCGAGCGTGTCCGCGCCGTGCTCAAGATGGCCCAGCAGCCGATCAGCTTGCAGGCACCCGTCGGTGATTCGGACGACACCTCCTTCGGTGACTTCATCGAGGACAAGTCCGCCGACAACCCGATGGAGGAAGCCGGCTTCTCGATGCTCAAGGAGAAGATCAAGGATGTCCTCGACACCCTCACCGAGCGCGAGCGCGAGGTCCTCGAACAGCGCTTCGGTCTCAAGGACGGCTACAGCCGCTCACTTGAGGAAGTGGGCCGTCAGTTCCAGGTCACCCGCGAGCGCATCCGTCAGATCGAAGCGAAGGCCCTCCGCAAGATGCGCCACCCCACCCGTATCCGGAAGCTCGAAGGCTTCATCGAGCTGCCAGGGGCGTGATCAGGCCTCACCGTGGCTGGAGCGTCACGCTCCAGTCCGTCTCGGGAGCTTCCAGCTCCCTGTCTTCATCGGGAATCCCGATTGTGATCCTCATGAATTCGGGCATCGTTGCATCCATGCGTCACCTCGCTGTTGCCGTCGCCCTCGGAATCGCTGGCACCTGCCCCCTCTCAGCCGAACCTTCGTGGGAATCCATCCTCACTCCGGCAAGGCTGGGGCCTCATCCACGACTCGCCCCTTGCAAGCTCGACTACAAGGCCAGCTGGAAAGGCCTTCTCGATGCCGGCGAGATTCACCTCGAGTTCGCAAATCCAGCCAACGCCAAGTCAGGTGCCTACGTCGTGACCTCCAGTGGCAAAAGCCTCGGAGCCGCCGCCTCACTTTACACCTACTCGCATTGGTTCTGGTCGGAGCTCGATCCCTCCACGCTTCGTCCACGACTTTTCCACACCTTCGAAGCCCTCGACGACCGCAACGTCACCCATTCATTGAGCTACTCTGGCAGCGGCGTCGCCTGCACCCAGACCACCCACCTCACGGAAACCGGCCTGCAATACAGCAGCACCACGAAGTTCGGCTACTCGGCGGTTCACGACGTCTTCTCGTCGATGCTGTTCGTGCGCAGCCAAACCCTCGACAACGGAGTTACCCTCGCCTTCTTGGTCCAACCGGGTGATACGCCCTATCTGGTCCGCACTTATGTCGAAGGCCGCGAAGTCCACGAGGGTCGAAATGCGATCCGCCTCGATGTTTCCATGCAGAAGATCGATCCAGGATCGATGACCTTGCTGCCCTACAAGAAGCTGAAGAAGGCCACCCTCTGGCTCAGCGATGACAAGGAGCGCATCCCCTTGGAAATCCGCGCCGAGGTGTTCATCGGCGACGTGCGAGTGGTCCTCACCGGCGCGAGCCTGTTCTGACCGTGGCGGCGGATTCCATCCGCCATGCCCAAGCATTCCAAGAGATAGGCTTGGCGGATGAAATCCGCCGCCACGATTTTCACTCCACCAGATCGAGCATCCGCAATCTCGCGATGTGATGGATCTCCTGAAGTGCCGTCCGCATTTCCTCCTCACATGACTGGCCGATCCGTTTCGCGAAAGCGTCCAGCACTCCCTGCTTCGTCGTCAACCGCGCGCAGATGATGAAGGGAAAGCCGAAGCGCTCCCGATAGCGTTCGTTGAAGTCCGTGAAGACCTCGAACTCCTCATCCGTCAGACGATCCAGTCCGAGCCCAGCCTGCTCGCGCTTCGACTCTTCCGTCAACGCCCCTGCTCTTGCCAGCTTTCCAGCCAGATCCGGATGAGCCCGGATCAGCGTGAGCTTCCTCTCATCCGACGCCGCCTCCACCACCGCCCGCATCGCCGCGATCAGGTCATCACGATCCGCAAACGGCCTTTGCGAGGCCACCGCCTCCGCCACCCACGGCGAATGCTCATGGACGCCGCCAAGCAGCGAGATGAAGTCCGCTGCCGGAAGTGCATTCAGATTGGAAAGATCCGCCATCCCGGTTAGAGGAAAGCAGATGCAGGACCACATTCAAGCCACGAACCTCTGGGAGGAAATCGCCCGCCTGCATCGCGACGGCCGGGACCTGGTCGTGGTCACCGTCATCGAGGCCCGCGGCAGCACCCCGGCCGACTCCGGGTCCAAGCTCATCGCCACCACCGAAGGACTCCATACAGGCACCGTTGGCGGCGGAAAAATCGAGGCCCGCACGCTTTCCGAAGCCGCCAGCTTGCTCCACTCGCCAGCCTCCACCGTCATCCATCGCTGGAACCTCCAGCGCGACATCGGCATGACCTGCGGCGGGGAAATGACCCTGCTTTTCG
>JAIXVN010000031.1 GCA_027483005.1 Verrucomicrobiaceae bacterium | reverse complement strand
GGAGCATCTCTGCTCCAGTCCGTCTCCGGAGCGTTCCCGGCCTTCGTAGCTTTAGCGAAGTAGGCCCGCTCCGAGTCTTCTTCTGAACCTCCGCGCCCGGCCTTGATGACCATCGTTGAGTGCAGAAGGAATTCCCATCCAGGTTCCCAGCCTCCTCGATCCATCAGCTGCCGGGGTCTTTTGTCAAACATGGAGAAGTGGACTGCGTCCGCTTTGCAGAAGCCGGGCGAAGCGATTTCCCTGTCCTCTGCAAAGGGCTTGCAAAGCCCTTCTCCCTATTGGGTGGATTTTGCTCTGACTGCAGCTTCCGCACGATCCCGCCAGTCTTCATCAAAGATAACGTTCACGCTTTCCTTCTGCCAAGCAATCGAGGGCATTGAAGGACTCCTATGAACGGTGACTTTTTGTCCGACTGCTGTTGCCAACGAGAAGGTTTCATGCCTGCCTGCGGAAATGACGAATTCGTATTCACCATGCGGGCCATGGCCTAGTAGATAATAATCCGTTCCTTCAGCGCCAGTTCCGTGAATCACTCTGGTTCCTGAGATGGTGATATCCTCTTTCTGGTAGCTGGATAGATTGTTCAAAATGAGCCACTCCCTCGTGGAACTAAATCCTGCAAACCTGGCGAAGATCAGAAAGGATCCCGCGATGATTTGCAGGATGGTCTTCATTATCTGACCAACGATTGAGTGGTGTCACCGCGTGATTGAAACGCAATCGGAGATTCAACTGGAAGGCTTATGGAAGGTTGCAACCCACGGTTTGTTGTGATTCTTCGATTGATAATCTCGAATTGCTCCGAGCGATCCAAGTAGTCTTCTTGCCCATCGACTTCTCCATCTGGGTGTAAAACTCGCAGGAAGTCATTGACGGCATCGACGAGAGAGCGGCCCTGACCCGGTTGCGGTAGGCTTGGGTTCTCTGCTGGTTGGATTGGCTCGGACTCATCTTGCAACAATGGAACGATGCCGGATTTCGGCCTTCTCTCAAGAACGAACTTTGAGCCTGGTTTCGACTGCGATGCTCCCGTCAGACGATGTGTCCGAGTGAATGAAGGGAGTCGGAGGATGAAAGGGATCAGGCATCGCTTTTCAGCAGTTTCGGAAAGGAGGCTGATGGATCGAGGTCACTGGGCACCTCGACGGGCAGTCCTTCTGCACTCAACGATTGTCATCAAGGCCGGTCGCGGAGGTTCGGAAGAAGACTCGGAGCTGGAAGCTCCAGAGACGGACTGGAGCGGGACGCTCCTGCCACCTTCGGCGATGAAGTGCCCGCTTGCGCTTCTCCTCGCTCCGGCTTTTCCTGTCCCCGTGATTCCAAAGACTTTCCAAGACCGGGTGGTGGCTCCGTCGTTGCTGGCGGCGGACTTTTCGCGCGTGCGCGATGAGGTGACGCGGGCGATCAGTGCCGGGGCCGACTGGATGCATCTCGATGTGATGGACGGGCATTTCGTGGACAACATCTCCTTCGGTCCGGCGATGGTGCAGACGGTGCATGAAACGAATGACATCTTCCTCGATGTCCACCTCATGATCTCGCGTCCCGACCATTTCCTGCCGCGCTTCGTGGCGGCCGGGGCGGACCTGATCACGGTCCATGTCGAGGCCGAGCACGACGTCGCGGAAACCCTGCGCCGCATCCGCGAGTCGGGCTGCCAGGCGGGGTTGGCGCTGAATCCGGCGACGCCCTTCGAGGCGGCGATTCCCTATCTTTCGCAGATCGACCTGTTGCTGTGCATGACGGTGGTGCCGGGCTTCGGTGGTCAGGCCTTCATGGCCGAGGTGCTGCCGAAGATTTCCGCCGCAGCGGCGTATCGGGCCGAGCATGGACTTTCGTATCACATCGAGGTCGATGGCGGGATCGTGACAGAGACGGCGAAGCGCTGTGCCGAAGCCGGTGCGAACGTAATGGTGGCCGGGTCCTCGACCTTCAAGGCTCCGGACATGGCGGCGGCGGTGCAGGAGATCCGCAACGCCTGATTTCCGCCAACGAACCTTCCCGCAGGCGGCGTTTGACCCACACGTGCAGATGAATTCGAAAACGCTGATTCCCGTCGCCACCGCGCTGGTCGGTTTCGCCCTCGGCTGGGGGGTGAAATCGGGCGGGCCGAAGCCGAGCGACTCCACCTCGAACTCCGCAGAGGTCGGAAACGGCAAGACGTTCTCCCAAGGTGGTGGCTCCGATTCCGGACGCAATGGCCGCCCCCTCCGCCCGACGATTCCCAGAAATACGGTGACGCCGATTTCCCCGACCCAGGACGCGGTGGTCCTTCAGCAGCGCTTGGAAAAGGCTTTCCGCGAGGCGGGGTCGGTGCGCGACCGGGCGAAGCTCCTGCGCATGGCCGAGGCGCTGGGTCTGAGCACCGAGCAGATCGATCGCTTCGATGCCTTGCTCACCGAGCAGCGCCTTCAGCCATCCGAGAGCACCCAGGGGCTGTCTCCGAAGGCCCGATTGGAAATGATGGCGCAGTCGGCCAGGATGTTCGACTCGAAGTTCCGCGCCATCCTCGGACCCGAGCAGGCCGCGGCGCTGGACTCGCTGCGTGCCCGACAGATGGAGAACCGGGTGGAATCGAAGGCCCAACGGGAGCTGGCGGATTTCATGGGAAAGGTCGATCTTTCCACGGAACAGCGGGAGGCGGTGGCCGATGTCCTCAGGGCTTCCGCCGCGAAGGAGGCCGCCAACCTGCCGGCGGGTGTGGATTTGTTGATGGAATCCAGCTACCTGCCCAGCGGCTTGGGCTCGATCAGTGATCGATCGGTCGAAGCCATGCTCGCCATCGGCGATGACGCCGCCACCGCGATGGATCCGAAGGCGGTCGGACTCAAGATGGCGGATCAGCAAAGGGAAAAGGTCCTGTCCCAGGCGAAGCTGTTAGAGGAAATCCTGACCCCGGCGCAACTGGCCCAGTATCGCGCGGTGGCGGAGGCACAGAGCGCCTTTCAAGAGGCCGGCGCGGCGGTCCCGAAGCCCTGATAAGCGGTCGATTGGAGGAGGGTGAAATTTTCCGCGTAAGATTCCGCCGCTTTCCGGTAAACCTAGTGGAAGACCGATGAGCGAGCGCCCAAGAAACCCGGAAGAGCAGATGGTTGGCTGGATCGCCAGCCATCAGGGGGCGCTGCATCGGCTGATCCTCTCGCTGCTGCCGGATGACCCCACGCTGGCGAGCGACGTGCTTCAGGAAACCAATCTCGTCCTATGGCGGAAGGCGAAGGACTATGATCCGGCGCGCCCTTTCCTGGCCTGGGCCTTCGGCATTGCCCGACATCAGGTCATGGCCGCGAGGCGAGATGCCCAACGCGATCGACATGTGTTCAGCGACCGTCTCGTCGAGCTGCTGGGTGAGGAGCATCCCGTCGATGACAACACGGCCGAGCTCGAAAACGCGCTGGAAGGCTGCCTCAACAAACTGCCAGCCAAGCATCGGGAACTGATTCTCGCACGCTATCAACCGGGCGCTTCGGTTCAGGAGCTGGCGACCGCGCGCTCCAAGTCACCAGGCGCACTCTCCGTCCTTCTGTTGCGCATCCGCAAGCTTCTCGAGGACTGCATTGATCAGCAATTGAACCCCACGGCTTCATGAATCCGGACTCGTTCGACCGCCTGGTCCAATCCCTCTTCGACGGGACCCTTGACCCCGCCGGGCGCGAGGCGCTGGACCGCTTGCTGCTGGAGAGTCCAACAGCCCGCGAGCAATACCGCCGTGCCACCGCGCTTCACGCCGCCCTGATCCGCCGGGCTGAGCATGAAACTCCGGCCAAGGCCACTACGCGCGCGGCCCTGCCCTTTCCTAACAGAAAGCTGCTGGCGGTCGCCGCCTTGCTGCTGCTCTCGCTGACCGCCTCGTTTTTCCTGCTGAAACCCGGACCCAGCGCCAGAGTCGTGCGGGTTTCCGGAACCAGCCCCCTCACCAAAGGACAGCCGCTGCCGGTGAAGACCCCGATCGACTTCGAACGCGGAATCCTCGAACTTTCCTTTCCCAGCGGTGCGGAGGTCGTGCTCGAAGGCCCCTGCCAGTTCCGCCTCGATGAGGCCGAAACCCTGACCGTCTCCCATGGCCGACTCTCCGTCCACGCACCCCCGGGAGCCCAGGGATTCCGCGTCAACACGCCAGGCGGTCGCTTCGTGGACCTCGGCACGCGCTTTGGCCTCGCGGTGGGCAGCGACGGCACAAACCCGGTCGTGCTCACTGAAGTTTATGAAGGTGAGGTCGAGGTCCAGTCCTCCGGCAAGACCCGTCTCACGAAAGGCGAATCCAGAGCACTGGTTCAGGAAAACTCCGGCAGCCGGTTGTTGAAGGCCCTGGATGCGGAACCCATCCGCGTCCCGAACCTCGCCCTCCAGCTGCCTTCGAAGGAAGAGCCGGGAAGGAACCTCGCCCTCGGAAAGCCCGTCACCAGTCCCGGTTACTGCATCCGTCGCCATGGTTCGGTGTTTCCGCCGGAGAATCTAACAGACGGCAGGCTCGACGACACGGGCGTTCCTGGTGACTGGTCGTTCTGGCTGGCACCGGATGGAGAGAATGGCGAGTTCACCGTCGATCTGCTCGCCACCACCCGCATTTCACGCGTCTCCCTGCAGAACACCTGCAATCGCCGCATTGACGATCGTGGAACCGAGTCTTTCCTGCTCATGGTTTCCAATGACGATGTCCACTACACCACCGTGCTTGAAGGAAGTCTTCCGCGGCTCGATCCCGGGGCGAAAGGCTCCTTCCCTTTCCATGACTTCAGCTTCCCATCCGTCGAGGCCCGCCATGTGAAACTGGTCGTCACCAGCCACTATCGCAGCCTGCTTCGTCCCGATGACCACCCCAACCAGGGCGGTGGTCTCAATGAGATCCGAATTTTCGCCGAATGAGCCCAACCCGACTCCTCCTGCTCCTGCTTGCCCTTCCGCCGATGATCGCGCGCGGCGAGATCGACTTCGCCCGCG
The DNA here is from genome assembly GCA_027483005.1 of Verrucomicrobiaceae bacterium. GTDB lineage: Bacteria > Verrucomicrobiota > Verrucomicrobiia > Verrucomicrobiales > Akkermansiaceae > Luteolibacter. The sequence continues at coordinate 3,169 of JAIXVN010000031.1, read as the reverse complement.
ATGTGCGGCCGATCCTCAATGCCAAATGCACCGCCTGCCACGGCGGGGTGAAAGAGGCGGGAGAGGTCTCCTTCATCTATCGCGACAAGGTTCTCGGCAAAGGCGAGTCCGGCCAGCCAGTCGTCGTACCCGGAAATCCTGAGGCCTCGGAGATGATCAAGCGCATCCTCAGCCAGGATCCGGATGAAGTGATGCCGAAGCCGGAGCACGGTCCAAGACTCTCCGACAAGGAGATCGAAACCCTCACGCAGTGGGTCAAGGAAGGCGCGAAGTGGGGCGAGCACTGGGCCTTCGTCAAACCCGAGCGCCACACCCCGCCGACGGTTTCCAATCCCGCCTGGTGCCGCAATCCCATCGACCAGTTCATCCTCGGAAGACTCGATTCGGAAAAGCTCAAGCCGTCTCCGGAAGCGGACCGCGCCGCATTGCTCCGCCGCGTTTCCCTCGATCTCGTCGGGCTCCCTCCGACGCTCGAGGAGCTCGACGCCCACATCGCCGACACCTCCCCCGATGCCTATGAAAAGCAGGTGGACCGCCTGCTCGCCTCGCCCGCTTTCGGCGAACGCTGGGCCTCGGTCTGGATGGACCTTGCGCGCTATGCGGATTCAGAGGGCCTTGGCCTTGATCGCGCGCGTGACTCCTGGAAGTTCCGTGACTGGCTGATCGACTCCTTCAACCAGGACAAGCCCTTCGACCAGTTCACCATCGAGCAGCTCGCCGGAGACCTGCTGCCGAACCCCAGTCTCGACCAACTGGTCGCCACCACCTTCCACCGCCTCACCCAGTCCAATGAGGAAGGCGGCACCGATGACGAGGAGTTCCGCGTCTCCGCCGTGCTGGATCGGGTCAACACCACCTGGGAGGTGTGGCAGGGCCAGACCTTCGGCTGCGTCCAGTGCCACAGCCATCCCTACGATCCCATCCAACATGATGAATATTACAAGTTCGCCGCCTTCTTCAATCAGACCCGAGACGCCGACCTGAGCGAGGGGCTTCCCACGATCAGCGTCCCGGTTGACCGCGCGAGGCACAAGGAGGCGGGGGTCCTCCAGACGACGATCACCAAGGCGGAGTCCGCATTGTACGAGATCCATGGTAGTTTGAACAAATCCACCACCTGGGCACCCGTCAACAATCTGGAAGCCATCGGGAAAGGCACCCTTCTCAAGACGGTCGATCAGGATGGATACCGCGAGTTCCGCACCACCGGAAATGTTGCCAGCAGTTCCCAGCACCTCCTGAGCTTCCTGCCTGCCGAAACCGCCCCTCTCACCGCGATCCGCCTTGAGCTTCTCCCCCTCGATGAGAGCGCTGCACGCCTCAATCCGGAGTGGGGTTCGTTCCTGAGAAAAATCGAGGTGGTCATCCTTCCTGCAGATGGCTCAAAGCCACGTCCGGTGGTGCTTTCACGCCTCATCGGCGATGAGAAGCACCCGCTTTTCGACCCAGAAACCTCGCTCAAAGGCGGACAAGGCTGGGGGCCCTACAGCAAGATCGATCGCCTGCGCTGGTGCGTGGTGATCCCGCAGGAACCGATCGTCCTCGAACCGGGCGCGAAGCTCCAGGTGACCCTCGTCAATGGCGGAACGATCATCTCCAGCTTCCCGATGGTCGCCAAGCGAGGACGCCTTGCCGTCACCAGCAATCCTGCGTGGACCACCCTGCTTTCCCAGCCGGATGCCGTCGCGCCCCGCAACACGATCAACGACGCCCGCAACAAGCTGAAGGCCATCCCCTCGACCACCGTCCCTGTGATGCGCGATCTGGAGCCAGCCGCCCAGCGTGAGACGCGTGTTTTCGTCCGCGGCAACTGGCTCAACAAGGGCGACCGCATCGAGACGCCCGATACTCCCGCCCTGTTCCCCAAGATCCCGGCTGGCGCGAAGCACGATCGGCTCGCCATGGCGAAATGGCTGGCTTCCCCGGAGAACCCGCTCACCGCACGCGTCATCGTCAACCGCTTCTGGCTCGAACTTTTCGGCACTGGCATCGTGGAGACCGCCGAGGACTTCGGCTCTTCCGGCGTGAAGCCCTACCACCCCGAGCTGCTCGACGACCTCGCCGTCCGCTTCCAGAGCGAGTTCAAGTGGAGCCTGAAACGCCTCGCCCGCGAGCTCGTGACCTCCACCACCTACCGCCAAAGCGCGGTCATCGCCCCTGGCATGGCGGAACGCGATCAGTCCAACCGCCTCCTCGCCCGAGGCCCCAGGCAGCGGCTGACGGCGGAGATGTCGCGCGATCACGCCCTCACCGTTTCCGGCCTGATTTCCCTCAAAACCCATGGCATGCCGACCCGCCCGCCGATCCCCGCCGGGGTCTGGACTCCCTTCGTCGGCGATCCGTGGAAAACTCCCGCACCTGGAGATCCGGAGCGCTATCGCCGATCGGTCTACACCTACTGGAAACGTAGTATCCCCTACCCCACCTTCGCCACCTTCGACGCGCCGACCCGCGAGATGTGCAGCAAGCGCCGCCTCGTTTCCAACACCCCGCTCCAGGCCCTCACCGTCCTCAACGACCCCGCCTTCGACGAATGCGCACGCACGCTCGGCTCCTGGATGGAGAAGCTCCCAGCCCCCACGATCGAGGAAAAGCTTTCCTCCGGCTACCGTCGTGTCACCTCCCGCACCATCACCCCGGCGCGCTTGAAGGAACTGGTCGCCGTCCATCGCAAGCTCGAAGCCGATTTCACCCAAGCCCCCGATCCCAAGGCTGGAGCAACCCCGCAAGCCGCCGCGTTCGGAGTCGCGGCGTCGGTGCTGCTGAACCTTGATGAAGCGATGGTGAGATGAACGTCCAACATCGAACATTGAACGTCCAACATCGAAGTGGAAATGGAAGAAGAGCCAAAGCAAGCGTATGACCTTGAAGAGAGGCTTCTGGAGTTCGCGGTTCTTGTCGTGAAACTCACGAAGACTCTTTCGAACGACTATGCAGACCGCCATATCGGAAACCAGTTGCTTCGCTCAGGCACCGCGCCCTTGTCTCACCACGGCGAATCTCAGGGCGCGGAATCTCCAGCCGACTTCATTCACAAGCTCCGCCTGGCCCTGAAGGAACTCCGCGAAACCGATCGGTGGCTCAAGCTGATCGCTCGCGCCAAATTGGCTCCTGCTAACTCCGATCTTCCGAACCTGTTGTCCGAAACCGATCAACTCATCCGCATCTT
>JAIXVN010000058.1 GCA_027483005.1 Verrucomicrobiaceae bacterium | reverse complement strand
TCTTGCAATTGCTGCCGCTGAGGATGGCTCCGAACGAGGAGAAAAGCGCGAAGGCACCGACCAGATGCAGGACTTTGAGAGTATTGAGATCCATGATGGGAAAAGGGCTAGAAGGAATCCGTTCAGGGACGGCTGCGCGGATCAAAGTCCGGGTGTTCCCCGAATACAAGCAGGCGATGCGGGAAATGGCAGGTTGCGGATCCATTCCCCCGTAGTAGGATCCCCACGATGAAAAAGGCCCTCGCCCTGCTGTTTGCGCTCCTTTCCGGCGGCTATCTGCTGACGATCGGCATCCTGCCGGACCCGGTGCCGTTCATCGACGAGGGCGTCGCCTTGATTGTGCTGGTGAAATCACTCGGCTTTCTGGGCATCGACATTTCGCGCTTCGTGCCCTTCATGAGCCGGAAAACCAAGCCGGGGAAGACTCCCGAGTCTTCGGGACAGACGATCGACGTGTGATTTGCCTAAATTGATTCGGAAGATTTGCGGAGCCCTGCCCGTAAACCGATTCAACATTATGGCCGATTCCGCCCGAACCTCGACCCGTCCGCCCGCCCTCCTGACCCTGGTTGGCCTCCTGACCATAGCCGCCATGGTTGCCATGCCCCTGCTTGCCGGTGCGCCGGATGCCGAGCATGTTGCGGATTGGGTGAAATTCATCGGCCCGTTCCATCCTGTGGTGCTCCATCTGCCCATCGGGATCGTCTCACTGGCGTTGGTCCTCGAAGTGGCCGGTGTTTTCTCCAAGAACAAGCCGAACAGTGGGGCCGGATCCCTGGTGCTGGGGCTTGGTGCCGCCTCGGCCGTGGTGGCGGTGATCGCCGGTTTTCTCCTTTATCAGGGTGGCAGCTATGAGCAAACGGACGTTCTCGGGCGACACCTTTGGGGTGGCATCATTTTCGCGTCCGCGGCGATCGTGACCTTCCTCGCCAAGGCCTGGACGGATGCGGCCGGTGGAGGCTCGTGGCTCTACAAGCTTTCCCTTCTCGGGACTTCCGGCGTGATGGCCTTTTCCAGCCACGATGGAGGCACCCTGAGCCACGGTCCGGACTTCCTCACCAAAAATGCCCCGGCCCCGATCCGCAAGCTGCTCGGCCTGCCGGTCAAGGAAGGAAAAGGCAAGGAGGGCGGTGCCGCCAGGCCGGTCGCCGAACAGGTGGTCTATACCGATGTCGTCGCGCCGATCCTCGAAAACCGCTGCGTTTCCTGCCACAATCCCGACAAGACCAAGGGCAAGCTCCGCATGGACACCTACGAGCTGCTCGTGAAGGGCGGCAAGGAAGGCCCGGCCATCGAGCCCGGAAACGCGGCCAAGAGCAACATCATCATCCGCGCCGAACTCCCACGCGACGACGAGGAAAGCATGCCGCCGGATGGCAAGACTCCGCTCAATGCCCAGGAACTCTCCGTCATCAAGTGGTGGCTCAACAGCGGAGCCGATCCCGCCAAGACGGTCGCCGACCTCAAGGCCCCGGCCGACATCCTCGACGCCATCGCCAAGCTGGAGCCCGTTTCCCTGAAGACCGGCACCGCCAAGACCGAGGCTCCCGGACACGAGGCCCCCCATGGCACGCCTGCCGCCGGTCCGGACCCGGATCTCAAGAAGACCCTCGCCGGTTTCGCCAAGGATTTCCCGGGCTCGCTGACCTTCGAGTCCCAGCAATCCTCCGCCGTGACCTTCACCGCCGTCTCGCTCCGCGGAAATCTCGACGACAAGGGCTTCGAAAAACTGACTCCGGTCCTGAAGCACTTCGTCACCGCCGACCTCTCCGCCACCAAGGTGACCGACAAGTCCGTGGCCCTGCTTTCCGGTTCGGAAAACCTCCGCATGATCCGGCTTTCGGAAACCCAGGTGACCGATGCCGCCATCGAGACCCTCATCACCCTTCCAAAACTGGAGTCGGTCAACCTCTACGGCACCGCCGTGACCGATGCAGGCGTGGCCAAGCTCGCCTCGCTTCCCAACCTCAAGCGCCTCTATCTCTGGCAGACCAAGGTCACCCCGGCCGGGATCGACGCCCTGAAAAAGAAGATCCCGAACTGCCAGATCGTCACCGGCGCCTGAGGGCCAGCCCTTCTCAGGATTCCCCCGATGCCTCGAGTCCTCCACCTGCTTGTTCTGCTGGCGCTGGGGACGACCACGAGGGGAGAGGCTCCGCAGTTCAATCGCGACATCCGGCCGCTGCTTTCCGACCGCTGTTTCGCCTGCCATGGCTTCGATGCCAAGGCGCGGAAAGGGGAACTGAGGCTCGACGTGCCGGAAGCTGCCTACGAAAAGCGCGAAAGCGGCCAGGCCATCGTTCCGGGAAAGCCCGCCGAGTCGCTGGTCTGGCAGCGGATCCTTTCGACCGATCCCAAGGAGGTGATGCCTCCGGCTGATTCCCACCTCACACTTTCGGATCCCGAAAAGGACCTGATCCGCCGCTGGATCGAGGGCGGAGCGACCTACGAGCCCCACTGGACCTTTCAAAAGGTCGTCCGCCCCGAGGTGACAGGGCAGGGGAATCCGATCGACCTCCTCGTATCAAAACGTCTCGCCAAGGAAGGCCTCTCGTTGGCGACCGAGGCTGACAAGGCCACCTTGATCCGACGGCTGTCCTTCGACCTCCGTGGCCTGCCTCCGACACCGGAAGAGACGACAGCTTTTCTAACAGACCCGTCCCCGGATGCCTGGGGAAAGCTGGTCGATCGCTTCCTGGCCGACCCCGCCTACGGGGAACGCATGGCCTGGCCCTGGCTCGATGCCGCCCGCTACGCCGACTCCAACGGCTACCAGGGCGATGCCGACCGGACGATGTGGCCCTGGCGCGACTGGGTAATCTCCGCCTTCAACCGCAACCTCCCCTACGACCAATTCACCGTCTGGCAGCTCGCCGGTGACCTGCTCCCGGACGCCACGCCCGAGCAGATCCTCGCCACCGGATTCCTGCGAAACCACCCGATCAACGGCGAAGGCGGCAGCATCCCCGAGGAAAATCGCGTCAACTACGCCATGGACATGTCGGAGACCACCGGCACCGTCTGGATGGCGCTCACCCTGAACTGCTGCCGCTGCCACGATCACAAATACGATCCGCTCACCCAGCGCGACTACTACCAGTTCCTCGATTTCTTCAACCAAAGCCCGGTCGATGGCAGCGGCGGAAATCCCCAGACCCCGCCGGTGATCGAGGTCCCCTCCGAGCCCCAGGCCCACGAACTCGCCTCGGCCCGGACCCGTCATGATGCCCTCAAGCGCGATCTAACAGAACGCAGCGCCGCCCTTGCCTCGACCCAGCCCGCCTGGGAGGAATCGGAGAGGAAAGGCCAGCCCTCCGATTCCTGGCAGGTGCTTGAGGTGGAGTCGATGACCGGCGCGGAATACTCCGTGCTGCCCGATCGCTCGATCCTCACTTCCGGACCGAATCCTGCCAACGCAGTCTATCAGGTGAAGTCCCAGCCCGCTGCCGGTCACTACACCGCCTTGAAGCTCGATGCCCTGCGCCATCCCTCGATGACCCAGGGCGGCATCGCCCGCTCCGACAGCGGAAACTTTGTTCTAACAGGAATCGAGGTCCGCGCGACCCTCCCCGGCTCACCCGCCAGGCGCATCGCCATCGATCGCGCCGAGGCCACCTACGAGCAAGGCGGTGTGTTCAAGGTGAACCTGGCGCTCGATGACGATCCCTCCACCGGCTGGGCGGTCTGGTCGGGCAAGCCCTTCGATCGCGACCACGCTGCGGTCTTCCATTTCACCGAGCCCCTCGATCTGCCACAGGGAGCCAGCCTGGTAATCACCCTCCGCCACGAGTCGAGGCACCCCCAGCACAACCTCGGGCATTTTCAGCTCTCGCTCACCCAGCAGCCCGCGCCCTCGCTACCAAGGGACTCCGTGCCCCTCGTCGCGGCGCTTGCGAAGGCGGCTCAAGATCGCTCGCAGCAGGAAGCCACCCTGGTCCGTGAGGCCCATGAAAAGTCCGACCCGGAGTTCGTGAAGGTCAACGCCGAACTCCAGTCGATCGAGACCCGGATCAAGGAACTCAAGTCCTCGCTGCCGAAGGTGATGGTGATGGCGGATCGCAAGCAGCGCCGCACCAGCCACATCCTCGCGGTTGGCTCCTACGACAAGCCCCTCGAACCGGTCACGGTGGGCACCCCGGCGGTGCTTTCCCCCCTCACCAAACGCGGCGACAGCGCCGACCGTCTCGACCTCGCACGCTGGCTGGTTTCCCGCGATCATCCGCTGACCGCCCGCGTGACCGTGAACCGTTTCTGGCAGGAGCTCTTCGGCATCGGCCTGATCAAGACGCCGGAAAACTTCGGCGTGCAGAGCGAGGTGCCGGTGCATCCGGAGCTGCTCGACTGGCTCGCTGCCGAGTTCATGGAAAGCGGCTGGGATGTGAAGCACCTGCTGCGACTCATCGT
>JAIXVN010000192.1 GCA_027483005.1 Verrucomicrobiaceae bacterium | reverse complement strand
TCTCACGGTCGTGCCGCCCTTGCCCCTCTTGGGCTCTCTTTGCCGTGAAGATGAGAAATCGGCTGGAAGGCAAGGAGCCTGCCGCAGTCCAAGGTCACTTCGCAACGGGAATCACGTTGAGGGAACGGAATTCGATTGTCATGTCCACGCCGGGATGAACCTGGAGGCCGATCGGGCCTTCGGGGACCGCTGTTTCTGAGGTGTATTCCAAGACCTTCGCGCCATTCAGCTCGATGCTATAGACGTTGCCGATCGCCGTGATCTTGACGTGGTTCCAGTCACCGACCTTGAGGGTTTCCTTGATGCCTTTGGCCTCGACCGGATACTTGCCGGTCTTGGCAATGTAAGGCGAGCAGGTCATGTCCCTCTTGAGCGAGCCGGAAATCCCGATCTGGATCTGGTCAACCTCGGAACGGAGGAAGAAGCCGGAGTCGATCCTGCCGTTGAACCTGAAGTCCGCCTCCAGCACGAAGTCCTTGAACTTCGCGTCGGTCCAAAGAACCGAGCCCTGCTTCTTCTCATTGCTCTTGCCGGTGAGCACGCCTTCCTTGGCCGTCCAGACCTCGATCGGTCCCTTCGCGTTCCATCCGGTCAGGTCCTTGCCGTTGAAGATCGGATCGGCAAAGGCGGAAAAGGTCGAGGCTCCGACGAGCGCGGCGGCAAGGATCAGGTTTTTCATCCCCCCACTACACGCCTTCGACGCCGCGTATTTCAATCTCGCATCCAGGGCATGCTGAACCGCTCAAGACCCCGAGTATTCAAGCTCCTGAAGGCCCCACCACCAGAGTGAGAAGCTGACATCAAAAAAGCCCGGCCACCTTTCGGCAGCCGGGCTCTTGTGAATCTGAATCGGATCAGGCGGTGAGGGCGCCTTCGTCGTCGATCGTTTCCGGTTCGACGAAGATCGGCTCCGGCTCCTCGACGGTGAACTCGAGTTCCACCTCGCGGTGGCAGTCGAATCCGGATCCGGCCGGGATGAGGTGACCCATGATGACGTTCTCCTTGAAGCCCGTCAGATAATCGACCTTGCCGAGGGTGGCCGCTTCGGTCAGCACGCGGGTGGTGTCCTGGAAGGACGCCGCGGAGATGAACGAGTCGGTTTCCAGCGAGGCCTTGGTGATGCCGAGCAGCACCGGTTCGGCTTCCGCCGGCTTGCCACCGTTGGCCACGATCGCCGCATTGATCTTCTTGAAGTTCGTGCGGTCGATCTGGTCGCCCCAGAGGAGCTGGTCGGCATCGCCCGGATCGGTGATCTTCACCTTGCGGAGCATCTGGCGGATGATGATCTCGATGTGCTTGTCGTTGATTTCCACGCCCTGGACGCGGTAAACGGACTGCACTTCGTTGACCAGGTGCTCCTGGAGTTCCTGGGCACCGCAAGCCTCGAGAAGGTCTTCCGGAGAAACCGGGCCTTCCGTGATCTGGTCGCCGCGCTGGACGCGGTCGCCTTCGGTCACGATGACGTGCTTGCCCATCGGGACCAAGTGCTCGACCTGTTCGCCGGTGTCGGTCTCGGTGACGATGATCTTCTTCTTGCCGCGGACGTTTCCACCGAAGGAAACCTCACCCTCGATCTTCGCGATGACACACGAATCCTTGGGCTTGCGGGCTTCGAAGAGCTCGGCAACTCGCGGAAGACCACCGGTGATGTCCTTCGTGCGGGCCACCTTGCGGGGCGTCTTGGCGATGAGCGTGCCTCCCGTGATGATGTCGCCTTCCTTGACGGAAAGGTGGGCACCGACGGGAATCGAGTAGGAGGCTTTCACTTCCTTGGTCTTCTCGTCGAACACGACCACCTGCGGGTGAAGGTCTTCCTTGTGGTCCGTGACCATCATGCCCTTCTTGCCGGTTTCCTTGTCGGTTTCCGACTGGACGGTGATGCCCGAGATCATGTCCCGGAACTCCACACGACCACCCTTTTCCGAAAGGATCGGCACGTTGTATGGATCCCAGGTGGCGATGGTGTCGGCTTTCTTCACGTCGTCGCCATCCTTGATGGTGATGACCGAACCGATGACGATGTTGTGGGACTCGAGCTCGAGGCCTTCCTTGTCGCGGACGGAGAGCGAACCGTTCTTGTTGAGAACGACCCAGTTGCCATCGGCGGACTGAACGGTGCGGAGGTCCTTGTAAACCACGTGACCGCTGTTCTTCGCCTTGATGATCGGCTGCTTGAATGTGGCTGCGGCCACACCACCGACGTGGAAGGTACGCATGGTAAGCTGCGTGCCGGGCTCACCGATCGACTGGGCGGCGATGATGCCGACCGCTTCACCGATCTTCACCGTCTTGCCGGTGGCGAGGTTCAGGCCGTAGCAAAGGGCACAACAACCGCGCTCGGACTCACAGGTGAGGACGGAGCGGATCTTGAGCTGCTCGTAGCCAATGCGCTCGATCGCGTGGGCCTGCTTCTCGGTGATCTCATCGTCGACCTTGACGAGGATCTCTCCGGTGATCGGGTCCTTGACCTGTTCACACGACACACGGCCGTAGATGCGGGTCGAAAGCGAGGCGGACTCTTCATCGCCGTCGAAGATCGCACGGACGACAATGCCGTTGGCAGTGCCGCAGTCGATCTTGGTGACGATCACGTCCTGCGCCACGTCCACCAGCTTGCGGGTCATGTAACCCGAGTCAGCGGTCTTGAGGGCGGTGTCGGAAAGTCCCTTACGGGCACCGTGGGTCGAGATGAAGTACTCGAGCACCGACAGACCTTCGCGGAAGTTCGAAATGATCGGACGTTCGATGATTTCGCCGGAGGGCTTGGCCATCAGTCCGCGCATGCCGCCGAGCTGCTTGATCTGCGACTTGTTGCCACGGGCACCGGAGTCGACCATCATGAACAGCGGGCTCAGACCCTTGCCGTCGTTGTGCTCCAACTTGCTGTAAAGCTTGTTGGCGATGGAGTCGGTGGCCTGGGTCCAGATGTCGACGACCTTCTGGTAACGCTCGCCGTCGGTGATGATGCCGTTGCGATACTGCTTGGTCACCTTGTCGACTTCCTCGTAGGCCTTGGCGATGATCTCCGGCTTTTCTTCCGGGATGACCATGTCCACGATTCCGATCGAGGCACCGGAGCGGGAGGCTTCCTTGAATCCGAGGCTCTTGAGCTCGTCGAGGGTTTCGACGGTCTTCTTCTTTCCGGAAACCTGATAGCAACGCCAGATGATGTCGCCGATCGCCTTCTTGGTGACGTTCTTGTTGAAGAAACCGAGACCTTCGGGCCAGATTTCATTGAAGCGAACGCGTCCCGGAGTGGTCTGGATGATCTTCGATTCCTTGTCGCCATAGACGGTATCCTTGCCGAAGTCGGGGTTGCGGATGCGGATCCACTGGTGATACCTGACTCCACGTGCAGCGATCGCGAACTCGACTTCCGACGAGTTCTCGAACAACGGCAGGTGTTCCTGCTTTTCGCGATCCTTCTGGGTCCGGACCGGAGCCCAGCTGAGGTAGTAGGAACCGAGAATGATGCCCTGCGAGGGAACGGTGATCGGACGTCCGGAGGCGGGCGAGAAGATGTTGTTAGGCGCGAGCATCAGCTGGCGCGCTTCCATCTGGGCTTCCACCGAGAGCGGCACGTGCACGGCCATCTGGTCACCGTCGAAGTCCGCGTTGTAGGCGGTACAGACGAGCG
>JAIXVN010000487.1 GCA_027483005.1 Verrucomicrobiaceae bacterium | reverse complement strand
CCGACAAAGCCGGCCCATTCCTCGTCGGTCTTGCGGGATTCATTCGGCCAGCCGGGAGTGTCCTTTTTCAAGGCAGCACCGGTCCAGGGCTTGTCTCCGGTGTAATAGACGAGCTCCGGAAGGGCATAGTCCATGAAGACGGCGGGCAGCTCCTGATGGGTGGCGGGGTGGACGGTTTTTCCCTCATAGGCAAAGCGGAAGCGGATGGTGGCGAGGGGACCCTCGAGAGTGATCCATTCCTCCATCCGGCATTCCTCGAGCAACTGTCCGCCGGCCCAGTTGATGGGGATGCTCTTCACGTAGAGCGACTGCTCGGTGACCTTCGACTCGAGAACCTTGGCGGGAGCGCCCTGATAGTGGCCGCCCTGCACGGGATTCCAGCGCCAGGGTTTCTTGTTCCAAACGGATCCATCGGATGCTCCGTAATACGACTGCTGCACGAAGCGACCGCGGTCGGCGTGGTTGAGAAGATTCCTTCCGTCAGGCCCCTCGCTGAACCAGAAGATCGAGCCGCCGGAGGTCATGTCCACGCCGATCTTCACCTTGCCGTTGGAGAGGAACTTCGGATCGGAGGCCACCTTGGGATCCGCAGCCGATGCCACGAAGCAGGTGAGGAAAAGCAGGACAAGTGAGCGCATGGCGGCAGGACGATGGGGGCTGAAAACGAAGGCCGGAGTCGCCTCGGGTGAAGCGCTCCGGCCGACGGGAGCTGGGGTAGCTACTGAATCACTCAGGGGGCTGTTTCAATCTTCACGCGGAGGAAGCCTTTTCCGCCGAGCCCTTCCGAGGCATCGAGCTTGAAGGTGCGGTACTCCCAGGAGGTGCCGGCGAGGGAAGGCAGACCGGGTGCGGTGTCGGAGGCACTGCCGATGACCGAGACCGGGCTGGCGAAGCCAGAGAGGTCAACCGAGCCTTGGACGGTGTAGATGACTCCATCCACGGTGGCGGTCTGAGCGCCTCCCGCACCGCTGGTGAACGTCGCACCATCGCGCACGGCGAGGGTGTAGGTCAGTTCATTTCCTGCGGGAGCGGAGGCGTCCTGGATGAGGGTGGTGCTGAGACCGTTGTTCGAGCCGCTGGTGGGATTGCCGTTGAGGGCGAACTCGACGATGTTCTTCACGCCATCGCCATCGGGATCCGCCTCGGGGAGGGCATCGCCGCCGGTGAGGCTGTGGGTGGTGCCGGCCCAGGTCGAGAAGGGCGTGCTGGTGACAGGGCCTACGAGGGCGATGTTGTTGGAGCTGACGCCGTCGTTGTAGGCGTAGTTGAGCGTGTAGCCGCTTGGCAGGCCGGTCACGCTGGTGAAGGCGCTGCCGGTCAACGTTCCGTAACTGGCCAGCACGTAAACGGGCAGGGTTGCGCCGCTGCCGGGCGTGGTGATGTCGAGGTTCAGGTTGCTGATGTTCAGCGCGCCGGTGACGACGAGCTTGTCAGCACTGCTGCCATTGACCTGAACGGCGAGCTTTCCGGAGTCCGTGACAGGGCCAGTGACCGAGGCGGCGGTCAGGGTCCCGGTGGTGACACCAGGGTCGAGGGTGGCGGTGGCCGCGACGGTGATGGCCCCGCCGATGGAGCCGGTTCCGCCGAGGGTGGCGGTGCCATTGACGGCGACCGCACCGGTGGCGGCGCTGCTGTTGCCGTTGACGAGCAGCATGCCGGCGTTGACCGCCGTGGAGCCGGTGTAGGTGTTGGTGCCACTGAGGGTGGTGGTGCCGCTGCCGTTGACGATGAGTGCGGTGAAGCGGTTGGCGTTGGTCCCGTTGGCGAGCGTGCCGCTGATGAGGAAATCACCAGCTCCTTCGAGGTTGAAGGCACGGGTGTCGGAAGCGCCGGCTGCGGCCTGTGCATTGCTCAGGGTTCCGGAAAGCTCGAGGCGTCCGCTGTCCGAGCGGAGATAATAGGTGCCGCCGGAGTTGCTGATGTTGATGTTGCCCGCCCAGGTATTGTTTCCGGAAACGTTGAGGATGGCATGCTGGGTGGCTGCGTTGGTGTTCCGGCCGCCGAGATTGATCGCGACTCCAGAGACGGACACGTCTCCCAGCAGGCGGAAGCCGCCGACGGAGCTTCCTGTCGAGGAACTGAGGTTGGCGGTCTTGGTCCCGGTGCCGAGGTCGGCGGCGTTGTCCACCTCGATCCAGCCGTTGTCACCGGAACCGATGGTGATGCCGCCGGTGAAGGTGTTGGCTCCATCGGGTTTGAGGGTGCCGGAGCCGGCTTTTCCGATGCCACCGGCCCCGCCGATGGGGGCAGTCAGTGTCACGGTGTTGGAGCCGGTATCGAGGGTGCCGGTGAAGCCGGTGCTCGCGGTGATCGCGCGGCTGCCCAATGAGTCGGTGTTTCCCGTCAGCCAGCGCAGGGTGCTGGAGCCGGAGAAGGTGACGGGTCCGGTCGTGCCGAGTCCGCCGCTGGCGAATTCGAGCACGCCTGCGTTGACCGTGGTGGCACCGGTGTAGGCATTGGCCGCCGAAAGCGTGAGGTTGCCGGCGCCGAGTTTGGTGAGTCCGCCGCCGGTGGAGCCGCTGTCCTCGGTGAGGGCTTTGGCAATCGTGACGTTGAAGCCGTTGCTGTCGATGATGGCGCCGCCGGCCTGCACGACCGTATTGGTAATCGTGGTGGGCACGAAGGTGGCGGAGGTGATCTTTGCCTGGAGGGTGCCTCCATTGAAGTTGACAGTGCCGGTGCCACCTCCGGTCGAAAGATTGTTGGTTCTCAGGGTTCCGCCGTTGAGATTGAGAACGCCTG
>JAIXVN010000288.1 GCA_027483005.1 Verrucomicrobiaceae bacterium | reverse complement strand
GTCGGCGATGAGAAGGTAGTGGCTGCCATTGAGCGTGAACGAGGCCAGATCCTCCCAATCGCGGTTGGTGGCGCCCTCGAGCTTGATCTTTCCCCGATCCTCGCCACGCGGGCCGATGAGGTGGAGGTCGGTGCTGCCGCCGCTGTCATTGAGGGCCCAGAGGAGTCCATCCTGGGTCGGTGAAACGGTGAGTCCGCTGGCCTCGTTGATCGCGTCGGATTCGAGCTGCGGCAGTTTCGCCGGAGCGGGCCCATCGGCAGCATCGCTGGCGAGGATGCCCAGGATCATCAGGCAGGCTGTTAGGGATGGCTTCATCTACGTGAGATCTAGTAGGAATACGGAATCGATCAACCCAGGATCTTGCGGAGCGCCTGGTGGGCCCGCTCCATTTCCCCGGGAAGTCCGATCGTGATCCGGCACCAGTCGAGCAGGGGAGGAAAGGGCCGGGCGACGAGGATGCCTTCCTCGCGCATCCGTTGCTGGAAATCGGCGATCGGCATGCCGGTGTGGAAGAAGACGAAGTTGCCCTGCGGCTTCGCGAAACGGCGGTTGAGGGTGGTCAACAGGCTGGTGAGTTGGTCCCGGCCGGCCTTGATCTTGATGCGGGTGTTTTTGACGTAGGCGTGATCCTCCAGACTGGCTCTTGCCGCCACAACGCCCAACAGGTTCGTCGCCATGGTGCCGGTCATGAAGGAACGCATTCGTTCGGCCGCGGCGGGATGCGTGATGGCATAACCGATGCGTTGACCGGCGAGTCCGTGGATTTTGGAAAAGGTTCGGGTGACGATCACGTCCAAGCCCTCGCGCACGAGATCGACCATCGTGTTTGCCTGGAAGTCGTCCGAGCATTCGAGGTAGGCCTCGTCGATGAGGACGAGGGTCTTCTTCGAGACCTCGCGCACAAAAGCTCTGAGTTCAGCCGGAGGAATCAGGGTTCCGGTCGGGTTGTTGGGATTGCAGATATAGATGAGTTTCGTGTCGGCGCTGATCTTTGCCGCCATCGCCGGGAGGTCGTGTTCCAGGCGATCATTCACCGGCACGGAAATGATCCTTGCTCCGGCTCGCTGGGCGACGTCGATGAGCTGCATGTAGCCGGGAGTTGCGGTGATGATTTCGGGCTTGAAGGGGCCGAGCCAGCGGCCCACCGCCTGGAGGATCTCTCCGGAGCCCACGCCCAGCAGCACCTGGTCTTCCTTGACACCTTCCTTCTTCGCGATCGCTTGAACCAGTTCGTTGGTGAAATTCGAAGGGTAGCGATGCGTGACGGCCAGCTGTGCCTGCATCGCCGCGATGGCGGAAGGGGAAGGGCCAAAGGGGTTCTCATTCAAGCCGAGTCGCACCGGTCCGGTCGGCTCGGAGGGGCGGTCCGTCGAAGCACGCGCCGCTCCGGGCACGCTCCATCCGGCGACCAGGGCACCTGTGGCATGCAGCCATTGGCGGCGGTTGAGAGCGGGGGAGGGGTCCATGATGGTTCCAATAGAGCGCAAAGAAATCGTCCCGGCGAGAGTTGTTCACAGCGTTATTCACCGGTTGCCATCATTGACCGCCGGACCTCCGATCTGCCACGTTTCTCCCCCGCGATGCCTGCTGAAATTTCCAAGTTCCCCTCTTCGTCCGCCCCTTCCCTCCAGTCCGCCGTCGTGTCCGCGGATGACGTGATGCGCACCCTGCCGCACGCGGTCGGACCTGAGAAAAGCATCCTCAGCTCGATGCTTCAGGACTCCCAGGAATACATCGGCGTGGCGGTCGAGGAGAAGCTGACCAAGGACCATTTCTACCTGCCCGCCCACGCAACCCTCTTCGCCTTCCTGGTCGAGCTTTACGAAGCGGGCCAGGAAATCGAGCTCGTCTCGCTCGTCCAGAAGCTCCTCGACCGCGGCCTTCTCGATCACGTCGGCGGTCCTTCGGCGGTCACCGATCTTTACACCTACGCGCCCACCGCCGGGCATTTCCGCCACCACCTTCAGCTGGTGAAGGACAAGCATGTCCTACGCTCGATCATCCAGACCGCCAACACCGCCATCGCGCGTGCCTACGACACGCCGGACGAGGTCAACGAGCTGTTGGATTCGGTCGAGGCCAGCGTGCTAGGCATCCGCGAGGGCTCGGAAACCAACAAGGCTCCCACCGTCAAGCAGTCGGTCATCGAGGTCATCGAGCAGTTCGAGGCCATGCTTTCCGGCGACCGTGGCCAGCAGGGCATCACCACCGGCTACGAGATGCTCGACAAGATGTGCAGCGGACTGAAGCCGGGGGAAATGTTCGTCGTCGCCGCGCGTCCCTCGATGGGAAAGACCTCGTTCATGATGAACATCGTCGAGCACATCTGCATCGATCAGGGAAAGCCCTCGATGGTGTTCTCCTGCGAAATGAGCTCGTTCCAGATCGTGCAGCGTCTGCTGTTCTCGCGGGCCCGCTTTGCCATGAGCCAGCTCAACCGCGGCTACACTCCCAGCAAGGGCGACCTCCAGCGGATCCAGCGCGCGGTCACCGAGGTTTCCGCCGCCAAGCTCTTCATCGACGACACGCCCGGCATCACCATCAACGAACTCCGCGCCAAGGCCCGCCGCAAGAAGCGCGACGAGGACATCCAGCTCATCGCGATCGACTACCTCCAGCTGATGAAGTCCCGCACCAAGCAGGCGGAAAACTCCCGTGAGCGTGAAATCGCGGAAATTTCCGCCGGCATCAAGGGGCTCGCGAAGGAACTCGGCATCCCGATCGTCATCCTCGCCCAGCTCAACCGCGGACCGGAAAGCCGGACCGGAAAAAGCCTCGGCGTGCCGCGCATGTCCGACCTCCGTGAGTCCGGATCGATCGAGCAGGATGCCGACATGGTCGGGCTGCTGTATCGAACCGCCTACTACGCCGAGGATGCCGAGGCGAAGGCGGCCGAGGAAGGTCGCGCCGAACTCGTCCTCGCGAAAAACCGAAACGGCGAAACCGGCCACATCCCGCTCACCTTCATCGCTGACCTCATGCGCTTCGAAAGCGGACAGCCGGCGGAGGAGCCGGGTTAAGAAGGTTCAAGTTTTCAGTGTTCAGTTTTCAGGGGGGCATGGCTTGTTCAAAAGCCTTGGCTGGACGGGAATTCAGGTTAGCCTGATCCCATGTCCGAAGAGGAATTGCTCAAGCGCATCACCACGTCGCCTGATCTTTGTCATGGCAAGCCCTGCATCCGCGGGCTTCGCTATCCGGTGGAGTGGCTGCTGGAGCTTCTCAGTGGGGAAACGACGGAGGCCGAGATCCTCACCGACTATCCGGACCTGGAAGCGGATGATCTTCGCGCGGCTCATGCCTTTGCGGCCCGCATGATTCGAATCAAGCGCTTCGATCCCTTGAGTGCTGCATGAAGTTTCTGGTTGATGCCCAGCTGCCGAGGCTGCTGGCGGTTCGTCTCAATGAATTGGGCCAGCAGGCTACTCATACGCTGGACTTACCAGACGGCAATTCCACGAAGGATCGCGCCATCGCCGAACTGGCAAACACCATTGATGCCGTGGTCATCACCAAGGACGCGGATTTTTTGAATGCGCACCTGATTCACGGGACGCCGACTCGATTGCTTCTGGTGTCCACCGGCAACATCGCAAATAGAAAACTACTCGGATTGTTCGAGCTTCATATTGAGGCGATTGTAAGGGCTCTGGATTCTTCCGCCTTTGTGGAACTGACCACCGCGGGACTGGTGATTCACGGATGACCTCTTCCTCTTGTCTCTTGCGTCTTCCAGTCTTGCGTCTCAATCCGCCGCCCTAGAAACTTGCCGCAGCCCATGCCAACCCTCCATCCCACCGCTCTCATTTCTCCGGATGCCACGCTTGCCGAGGACGTGACGGTGGGGCCGTTCGCGGTGATCGAGGGACCGGTGGTCCTTGAGAAAGGCGTCACCATCGGCGGTCATGCCTGGATTACGGGAGATGTGGTGATTGGCGAAGGCAGCCACATCGGCTGGGGCTCGATCGTGGGAGCCGACCCGCAGGATTTGTCGTTTGATCCGTCCACGAAATCCGGTGTGCGGATCGGCGCGAAGAACACACTGCGCGAATACGTCACCATCCATCGCGGTTCGAAAACCGGCGGCTTCACCACGCTCGGCGAAAGCAATTTCCTGATGACCGGCGTCCACCTCGCGCACGACGTTCACATGGGCGATCACAACGTCATCGCCAACAACGTCCTCCTCGCCGGCCACATCCACCTCGGCAACCGCGTCTTCCTCGGCGGCGGTGCGGGTTTCCACCAGTTCATCAAGATCGGCGACTTCGCCATTTCGCAGGGAAATGCGGCCATCAGCCAGGACATCCCGCCCTACCACATGGTCCACGGCCAGAACCAACTCGCTGGACTCAATGTCATCGGCCTGCGCCGAAATGGCTTCGACAGCGAGGTCCGCCAGGCGATCAAGTCGGCCTCGAAGCTGCTCTTCTTCTCCGGCCACCCCATTCCCCACGCCCTCGAACTCGCCGCCCAGCGCGAATGGCCGGAAGCCGTTCACCGCCTCATCGACTCGGTGAAAAATCCCTCGCGCAAAGGCGTGATGACGCAATGAACTCCGGTTTCAAGGTTCAAGTTTTCAGTTTTCAGGAAGACTAATCATTGCGGTTTTCCGCATCTGCGCTTCAAACTGAACACTTCAAACTGAAAACTTCCCGCCATGTCCGCCCTCCATATTCCCGAATCCTGCGGCGTGATGCTGCTCCCGGACTGCACGCTGTTTCCACATGGCGGGCTGCCGCTGAACATCTTCGAGCCCCGCTACCGGAAAATGCTCGAGGAGGCCATCGAGGGCAGTTGCTTCTTCGCCGTGACCCGCCTGCTGAAGCCGGAAACGAAGAACCCCGGCAACTGTGCCGCGCCCGTCGGGACCATTGGACTCGTCCGCGCCTCGCATGAACAGGAGGACGGCACCTCACGCCTGCTGCTGCATGGCGTCATCCGCGTCGAGTTCACCGAATGGCATCTGGATCACGGCTACCCCTTCGCCTCCATCAAACCCCGCATCACCACCTTCGAGCCGGAGTCCCAGGCGGCTGCGGCCATTGCCACTCTGCGCGGCGCGGTCGAGGATGCGATCCGCGAGTTGCCCGATGAAGTGAAGCAGTCGGTCATGACCCTGCTGCACCGCGCCGATGAACCGCCGCTGCTCACCGACATCGTGGCCCAGCAGTTCGTCCATGAACCGAACCTGCGGCAGCGCATCCTGGAAACCGACTCCGCCGGCGAACGGATCTCGCTGCTTTGCGAGCACCTGCGGAAGATTTCCTCTCAGGACTGAGCGCCCCGCTTCACCGGTGCCACGCGGTCCTTCAGCCGCTGGATGAACTCGTGCACCAGCGTCGAGGATTCGTCCTTCCGCCACACCGCCCACATGTTGAATTCCAGCGAGGCCTTTTCGGCGATCAGCGGTTTCAGCACCAGGCCGGGGATGCGGTTGAGATCGAGGATCCTCGGCAGCAGGGAAATGCCCTGGCTGGCCACGACCATGGTCAGCAGCGAGTCGAAGCCCTGAATGAAGCGCATCGCTCCGGGCTTTCTCCCCTCGCTCTTGAACAATTCGAGACCGTCCGAGCAGTGCACCGATTCCGATTCGCGACCCAGGAACAAAAGGGTTTCCCGCGAGATGTCATCGAAGCTCACGCTCCTGCGGTCGGCGAGCGGATGGTGGTGGGACATGCCGATGCCGAACTTCGCGCTCAGTATCTTCAGGCTCTGCATGCCACGTGGCAGCGAGGTCTTCTTGCCATACGCGAAGCCGACATGGATCACGCCTTTGGCCAAGGCATCCGCCTGCTCCGGCGGCATCATCTCCACGAAACTGACATCGACATCCGGAAACTCATCCCCGAAGGACTTCAAGGCCTCGGGCATGAACCCCGCCGCAATCGGTCCCACGCTGGCAATCCGCAGGTTGCCCCTGCGGCCGGAGTGCACCTCACGGGCCAGGAGTTTCGCCTGCTCGACGCGGGAAAGGATCGCCCGCGCCTCGTGGAGGTAGGTCGTGCCGGCCTCGGTCAATGAAACGCGAACGGTGTTGCGTTCCAGCAATTGCACGGCAAGTTCCGTCTCCAGATCCTTGATTTGCTTGCTCAATGCCGGGCGGGTGACGTTCATGCGCCCGGCCGCCTTTCGGAAGTTCAGTTCTTCCGCCACGGTCACGAAGTAGCGCAGGTGCCTCAGTTCCATCCCGCACGACTGGTAACCTGAGGTTTCCACTCTGGAAACAACAAAGTCATTCCGGCGCGACAGGTCCCGGTTTATCAAACGTGGTCCCGGGACGCCCGCACGTTTCCTGCTTCTTCTCCGCCCTTTCATGAACGCCGCCCATTTCCCCGTCTTCCTCCTCGCCGCCCTTTGCCTGTCCGGCTGTGGAAAGAAAGCCCCCGCCGGTCCTCCCCAGATGCCGCCGGCTGCCGTGACGGTGGCTCCCGTGGTTTCCGAATCGGTCAACGTCTCAATCGACCTCCCGGGCCGCATCCACGCCATCCGCACCGCCGAGGTCCGCGCCCGCGTGCCCGGCATTCTGCTCCATCAGACTTTCGTTGAGGGTGCCGAGGTCAAGGCCGACGAGACCCTTTTCAAGATTGATCCCGCCCCGCTGGAAGCCGCCCTCGCCCGCGCCAAGGCCGCCCTCGCCGTGGCCAGTGCCACCCGCGATCAGGCCGCCTCGATCGCCGTGCGCTACGAAAAGCTCGCCGACTCCAAGGCCGTCAGCCATCAGGAGGCGGAAAACGCCGCCAACGCCTTCAAGGTCGCCGAGGCCGAGGTCCTCTCCGCCGAGGCCGGGGTGAAGACCGCCGAACTCAACCTCAGCTACGCCACCGTCACCGCTCCCATCAGTGGACGCATCGGCAAGGCCCAGGTCACCGAGGGGGCGCTTGTCGGCCAGGGTGACGCCACCCGGCTCGCCGTCATCCAGCAGCTCGATCCGATCCATCTCGATTTCACCCAGTCCGCCAACGAACTCAATGCCCTCAAGCGCGCGATCAGCGAGGGCAAGCTCGAGCCCTTCGCCTCGCCGAAGACGACGGTGAAACTGCTCCTCGATGACGGCACCGAGCATGCCCATCCGGGAAAGGTCCTGTTCTCCGAGGTCAGCGTCGATCCCTCCACCGGCATGGTCGCCCTGC
Organism: Verrucomicrobiaceae bacterium; assembly: GCA_027483005.1. Lineage (GTDB taxonomy): Bacteria > Verrucomicrobiota > Verrucomicrobiia > Verrucomicrobiales > Akkermansiaceae > Luteolibacter. The sequence continues at coordinate 4,076 of JAIXVN010000288.1, read as the reverse complement.
GGGCCGAGTTTCCCAATCCCGACCGTCTGCTCCTGCCCGGCATGTTCGCCCGCATCCGCATCAGCCTCGGTGCGCGTGAGCCCTCGCTCACCGTCCTTCAACGCGCCGTGACCCGCGCCCAGAGCGGGGCCGGAAGCGTCTTTGTCGTCGGGGAAAACAAGACCGTCGAACTCCGCATGATCCACACCTCCGCCGCCACCGGCGACAAATGGATCGTCACCGACGGCCTCAAGGCCGGTGAGAGCGTCATCATCGAAGGCCACCTCAAGGCCCGCCCCGGCGCCACCGTCGTCCCCAGCCCCTTTGTCCCGTCCAACAAGGCAGGGAAGAGTTAGGTGAATCGTGAATGGTGAGTGGTAAGTCGTGATTCATCTCTTCGCTGAACACTTCAAACTGAACACTGAACGCTCCTCCCGTTTCGAATTTAGAATTTATTGCTTTCTTCACCATGGCCCGCTTCTTCATCGACCGCCCCGTTTTTGCCTGGGTGGTCGCCATCCTGATCGCCCTGCTCGGGTTGATCTCCATCACCAAGCTGCCGGTCGCGCAGTATCCACCGGTCGCGCCTCCCTCGGTCTCGATCACCGCCAACTACGCCGGGGCTTCTTCGGAAACGCTCAGCGACACCGTGACCTCGGTCATCGAGCAGCAGCTCAACGGCATCGACAACCTGCTCTACATGAACTCCGCGTCCGATGCCAACGGAACGGCGATCATCACCCTGTATTTCAAGCCCGGCACCAATGCCGACGTGGCCCAGGTCCAGGTCCAGAACAAGGTCCAGCTCGCCACGCCCAGCCTGCCGCTCACCGTCCAGCAGCAGGGCGTGGTCGTCGCCAAGGCCACGCGGAACTACATGATGTTCATCACGCTTTCCTCCGAGGACGGCAGCATGGACGCCATCAGCCTCGGCAACTACATGGCCGCCAGCGTGCTCGATCCGCTGCGCCGCCTCCAGGGCGTGGGCGAGGTCATCCAGTTCGGAACCCAGTATGCGATGCGCGTGTGGCTCGATCCCGACAAGCTCTTCGCCTACAACCTGACCCCCGGGGATGTCACCGCCGCCATCCAGGCCCAGAACACCCAGGTGCCCGTGGGCCAGCTCGGCCAACTCCCCGCCACCAACGGCCAGCAGCTCAACGTCATCCTTCAAGGCCGCGGCACCCTGCGCGAGGCCTCCGAGTTCCAGGAAATCATCCTCCGCGTGAACTCCGATGGCTCACGTGTCCGCCTCCGCGATGTCGCCCGCGTGGAGCTCGGTGGCCAGGATTATTCGATCAATGCCCGCATCGACGGCAAGCCCGCCGCCGCCGCCGCGGTGAAGCTTTCCCCCACCGCCAATGCCCTCGATTCCGCCGAGGCGATCCGCATGGAAATCGAACGCCTGAAACCCTTCTTCCCGCAGGGCGTCCGCGTCGATTACCCGCTCGACACCTCCACTTTCGTGAAGATCTCCGTCGAGGAGGTGCTGAAGACCCTCGTCGAGGCCATCATCCTCGTCTTCCTGGTGATGTATCTCTTCCTCCAGAACTTCCGAGCCACGCTCATCCCGACTCTGGTCGTGCCGGTCGCGCTGTTGGGCACCTGCGGACTGATGGCGGCCTTCGGATTTTCCATCAACACGCTGACGATGTTCGGCATGGTGCTGGCCATCGGCATCCTCGTCGATGACGCCATCGTCGTGGTCGAGAACGTCGAGCGCATCATGAGCCAGGAGGGGCTTTCGGCGAAGGAGGCCACGAGAAAGGCGATGGGCCAGATCACCAGCGCCCTCATCGGAATCACGCTGGTGCTCACGGCCGTGTTCATCCCGATGGCCTTCTTCGGCGGCTCGGTCGGCACGATCTACCGCCAGTTCACGATGTCGATGGTGTCGTGCATGCTGTTCTCGGTCTTCCTCGCACTCTCCCTCACACCGGCCCTCTGCGCCACCCTGCTGAAGGACGTGGACGCGGGTCACCATCACGCCAGGCGCGGCTTCTTCGGTTGGTTCAATCGTGGCTTCGATGCGATGACCGACCGCTATCAAGGCTGGGTCGGCGGCCTGTTGAAGCGTGCCTGGGCCGGCATCGCGGTGCTGCTCTGCATCGTCGCCGGAGTCGGCGTCCTCTATCAGCGCATGCCCTCCGCCTTCCTTCCCGAGGAGGATCAGGGCTATTTCCTCGCCCTCATCAGCCTGCCGGTCGGAGCCACCGATACCCGCACCGCCGAGGCCCTGCGCGAGGTCGAGGCCTACTTTGCGAAACAGCCGGAAATCGAGCACTACTTCACCGTCGCCGGATTCAGCTTCGCGGGAAAGGCCCAGAACTCCGGTCTGGCCTTCCTCCGCCTGAAGCCCTGGGAGCACCCCGACCGCCAGGGCCACGAGCACCATGTCCAGCAGGTCATCAAGCGCGCCATGATGGGCCTCGGCGGCATCAAGGACGCCATCGTCTTCCCGCTCAATCCTCCCGCCATCCCCGAGCTCGGCACCTCGTCCGGCTTCGACTTCTGGCTCCAGGACGTCGGCGGCGTGGGCCATGAGCAGCTCAATGCCGCGCGCAACCAGCTCCTTGGCATGGCCTCGAAAAATCCCGCCCTCCTTGGCGTGCGACCGCAGGGGCTCGACGACGCCGCGCAGTTGAAGATCGAGCTCGACCAGGACAAGGCCAGCGCCCTCGGGGTCTCGCTGGCCGACATCAACACCACCATGCAGACCGCCTTCGGCTCGGCCTACGTGAACAACTTCGTCAACGGTTCCCGCGTCCAGCGCGTGATCCTCCAGCTCGACGCCGCCTTCCGCATGAAACCCGAGGACCTCGGGAAAGTCTTCGTCCGCAACAAGGAGGGCGGCATGGTCCCGCTTTCCGCCCTCACCACCGCCACCTGGTCCTTCGGCTCGCCCCAGCTCCAGCGCTACGATGGCCTGCCCGCCGTCAACATCGTCGGCTCCGGCGCGCCCGGCACCAGCTCCGGCGAGGCCATGGCGGAGATGGAGAAAATGGCCGCCCAGCTCCCGCCCGGCATCGGTTTCGAATGGAGCGGCCAATCGCTGGAGGAACGCATCTCCGGCAACCAGGCCCCGGCCCTTTACGCGGTCTCCCTCCTCATCGTCTTCCTCTGCCTCGCCGCCCTCTACGAAAGCTGGTCGGTCCCCGTCGCCGTCATCCTCGTCGTCCCCCTCGGCATCCTCGGAGCCCTCGCCGCCGCCACCTTCCGCGAGCTCCCCAACGACGTCTATTTCAAGGTAGGCCTTCTAACAACCGTCGGCCTCTCCACCAAGCACGCCATCCTCATCATCGAGTTCGCGCTCGACCTCCAGAAGCAGGGCAGGGGACTCGTCGAGTCCATCCTCGAAGCCGTGAAACTCCGCCTTCGACCCATCCTCATGACCTCCATCGCCTTCATCCTCGGAGTCATGCCCCTGGTCCTCAGCAAAGGAGCCGGCAGCGCCAGCCAGAACGCCATCGGCACCGGCGTCGCCGGGGGCATGGTCACCGGCACCGTCCTCGCCATTTTCCTCGTCCCCGTCTTCTACCTCGTCATCGCCAAGCTGGTGCTCAGGAAGAAGGCGGGGAGTGCCGGGTGATCGGGAAGAGGTCAGAGGGGAGCCTCGTGGCGCACTGAGCACCTCGGAGGCTTGCAGGATCCTCCGGGCTCAAGGCTAGGGAATCCTGAATCCTGAAACACAAAGCACGAGATCCACGAAAATCCGTGAGGTCCGAATCGCGTCGGCATCATTCAACCGGTGAGTGCGAAGATCGTCACCGTTGACTTATCTTTGGTGCTTCCCGCGACTTTTGAGGTTTCTCATCCGTCTCCCTGGGCCAACAGGTCTGGGACTCAGGCTTCCTCGATCACGATCCTCGGGAACACCGGCTTCGGCTTGCCGATCTCGTGTCCATCGGCCAGCAGGCCCCATGTCAGGTCATCGAGTTTCAGCGAAAGCAGGTCGTCGCGGCGCAACTGCGCGGTGATCTTCGCCGCTGCCTGCGGCAGGACCGGCGAAAGCAGGATGGCGCAGTGGGCGAGGCTTTCCGCAAGGTGGTAAAGCACGGTCTGCACACGCGGCGCGTTCGCGGGATCCTTCTTCAGCT
>JAIXVN010000347.1 GCA_027483005.1 Verrucomicrobiaceae bacterium | reverse complement strand
GGGCAACTCCGGTGACGACGACCATGACGGCCTGACCAATGGTGAAGAATACGCCTTTGGTCTCATTCCGAACAGCGGATCGTCGGTAAACCCGATCGCCATCCCGCTGAACAAGGACACAGGCATGTTCAGCTACATCCGCCGCAAGCAGTCGCTCACCGGTCTGAACTACACGGTCTGGTATTCGACGGATCTATCCTCGTGGACCCAGGACACAGGAGCGGTGCAATCCGTGAACTCGACCTCAGGCAACGTTCAGACCGTTCAGGTCACCGTGACTGGCTTGCTTCTCGCCAACCCCAAACTCTTCATCCGTGTCCGCGCCAACTGATCCCGGTCGGCTTCATCCACTTCCAGAATCCAGAATGAGGACGAGCACCATCGTCTGCCTTCTGATGATGGCCGGAATCCCTGCAGCAAGTTCCGCGAGCACCCTGCTTCTTTCGGACAACTACAACGATGCCCCGAACGGAGCCACCTCGACGTTCAACGACAATCTTGCGTCGACCCAGGCCGGAACACTTGCCACCACCACCTATTCGGTCCAAGGCAGCAGTTATGTCGCCCAGCACAGCAACGGCAGTTATCTGCTGGTGGCAACCGCCAACGACGGCAACGGCAATGGCAGCGCGAGCCTGGACAACAGTTTCGCCATCCAGGCGAACCATGCGAACCAGGCACTTCAAGTCACCTTCAACTTCATGGGCGTGGATTCCTATGCCGACACCTCGCGCTGGGTTCAGTTCAATGTCGGAAACTCCCAAAACCTTGACGTTGGCAGTGCTACCGTTGGCGCGGGAATCCTGTTCCGCGTGAGTGGGGTCACCCAGTTTCTGAGCGGCGGAGCCAGCATCGGAAGCCAAGGCTCCTGGTCGGCCGATGACCTCGTCACCATCACGCTCACCGGCACCGGAGGGATCGGCTCCGCCTTCAATGGAAACGGCAGTGAAGCCACGATCAAGATAGGCTCCACCGACTACGGCACCTTCAGCCTGGCACAGCAGACGAACGCCTACCTCACCTTCAGCGCATTCAACTACGGCAACGACCAGTTCGGCGTCGGCCGGTTTGACAACCTCAACATCTCGCTCGTCCCCGAGCCCGGAGCTGCACTCCTGGGCGGCCTTGGCGCGCTGACCCTGCTGCGGCGCAGGCGGGCGCGTTGACATCATGACCAGGACGATGAAAGCCTTTGCCTCCCTCGAGGCGGATCCAGGGGTGGCGCACGGCAACCGGTTTCCGTGGGCCGTCACATTTCTGTCGTCCCTGGATCGAGTCCGCCATCTTGCATTTCACGCTGCTTCAAGAACCATGCCTGGCGTTTTCACCCGTCTTGCGGCCAAGTGATTCCGGATCAAAATGGCAAACCTCCACCATCAGGACCACATTCCGTTTGTGAGAACCCTCCTCGCATTTCTGGCATTCACTTCGATGGTCAGTGGGGTCAATCTGCCGGTGGTCGTCGATCCGGCCACTCCACTCACCGGCACTTACGCCGTGGAGTGGAATACCTCCGGGAACCTTGAAAGCTGGACCACCAGCCAGGTCACCTCCGCCACCGTCGCCGGAGGCAGCTTCTCCGGCACCACCAGCGGCACCTCCCCGCGCGTGATCCGCTCGAATTTCTCCGGACCGGACCTCGACCTTGGATTCAACGATTATCTCGAACTGCGAATCCAGGTTCCGGCCGGCCACACCGGCGACATCCGGATTTCCTACGGCACCACCGCCACCACCGGTTTCAGCACCGCCCGGGTGCTGGCGATCCCGGATGCGCTCGTTCCCGCCGACGGAGCCTTCCACACCTATCGGATCGACGTTGGCCCGGAGCCGTGGTGGCGAGCCACTTTGCGAGACCTCCGCATCGAACCCTCCGCCACGTCCGGCCAGACGTTCGCCATCGACTATCTCCGCGTCGGCGATCTGCCCGGAGACGCCTATCTGACCAATGCCGAATGGAACAGCGACAACGAGATGCTATCGAAGCATTTCCGCTTCATCTGGAGTGCCGCACGCGCCGCCCAGGGCGTCAACACCGCCACCGCCCGTGGCGCCCTCCGCAATGCCGAGGAAGCATGGCAGGTCTACGTGAAGGAGATGGGTTATCGTGAGCCCGCCCGGTCCACCTACAGTCCGGGCAGCAGATACAAGGTGAATTTCCTCTGCCTCTACGATGGGTACTACATGAGCTCCACCGGCGGAGGGTTTGCATTTCTCAACATCGAGCCCAGCGGTCTGCAGGCCGATCCGCCCAGCTGGATCATTCCGCATGAGCTGATGCATGTGTTCCAGCATCACAACAACAATGGCAACTACTCCGGCCAGTGGGAAACCCATGCCAACTACGCCCGCGAACGATGGTTGCAGCACTACCAGGTCTTCTATCCGAACCGCTCCAACATCGAGGCGCTCGGCGTGCGCGACGGCCATTTCATGATGTCCTCCGGACGCAACTACTACCTCACCTGGCCGTTCCAGTATTACATCGATGACAATCCCGACAACCTGCCGGACCTTTCTGATGGAATGGTCAAGCGCCTCTGGCAGGAGGGTCAGTCTGGCGAGTTCTGGGCAACCACGCTGGATCGCCTCACGCCCGTCACATCACTCAAGGACCTCTCGGGTTACTATGCCCGACGCTGCGCGACCTGGAATTTCTCCAACAAGTCCGCCATGACTGCGGAGCTGAACAACCAGGATCCCACCCGCAACGCGCGCCACCTTTTCACCGATCTGATCGAACGCCCGGACGCCCCAGGTTGGTGGCGCGTGCCGCCGGAAAAGGCCCCGGCGCAGGGAGCCTACGCGATGCATGAACTGATCCCCGCCGGCACAGGCGCGGGTCGTCTGGTGACGGTGAATTTCCAAGGCCTTGCCGACTCCGCACGCGGAGCCGATTGGCGGGCCTCGTTCGTTACGGTG
>JAIXVN010000096.1 GCA_027483005.1 Verrucomicrobiaceae bacterium | reverse complement strand
GTGAAACGCTTGGCGAGGATGGCTCCATCGCGTCCGTCCCGATAGATCATCGAATAGATGAGGTCCTCATCCTTGCGGAACAGGGCGACCCGCAGCGGTTTCTGGCCGACGAAGACTTTCTCCGCCACTTTCACCACCCGCATTTTCCCATCCTGGGTGAAGGAAATGATATCATCGAGGGTGGAGCACTTGTCGATCGGCTCACCATCCTTTTTGAGCCCGTATCCGGCGAAGCCGTTCTTGGCATCGAGGTAGAGCGTCTCGGTGGCGGCGATCACCTGGGTGCGGTCCACGCGGTCGAAGGAGGCGATTTCGGTTCTGCGCTCGCGTCCCTTGCCGTATTTCTTGCCGAGTTCCTCGAACCACTTGATGGTGAATTTCGTGAGATTGCGGAGGTTTTTCTCGGTCTCGTCGATGGCTTTCTCCAGCGACTTGATCTCCTCGTCGGCCTTGAACGAGTCGAACTTGGAAATGCGCTTGATCTTGATCTCGGTGAGGCGGACGAGGTCGTCCTCGGTGACCTCGCGCTTGAGGAGTTTCTTGAAGGGCTTCAATCCATCGTCGATGGCCTTCAGCACGGCTTCCCAGGTGGTGCATTCCTCGATGTCGCGGTAGATGCGGTTCTCGATGAAGATCTTTTCCAGCGAGCTGAAATGCCATTTCTCCGCCAGTTCACCCAACCGGATCTCGAGCTCGGTTCTGAGGAGTTCGCGGGTCTGGTGGACGTTGCGCTTGAGGATTTCCGACACGCCGATGAACTGAGGCTTTCCGTCGGCGATGACGCAGGCGTTCGGGGAAATGCTCAGCTCGCAGTCGGTGAAGGCGTAGAGGGCATCGCGGCTGGTCTCGGGATCCGCCCCGGCGGGGAGGTGGACGAGGATGTCGGCGTGCTCGGCCGTGTTGTCCTCGATCCGGGCGATCTTGATCTTGCCCTTGTCGGCCGCGGCCACGATCGAGTCCATGACGTTGCCGGTCGTGGTGCCGAAGGGGATTTCGGTGATCCGCAGCAGGCCCTTCTTGTCGAGGTCGATCTTGCCCCGGACGCGGATCTTTCCGCCCCGCAGGCCGTCGCGGTAATCACTGGCATCCATGATGCCGCCGGTCGGGAAATCGGGCAGCAGCTCGAAGGGCTGGTCCCGGAGCACGCACACCGCCGCGTCGAGCAGCTCGTTGAAATTGTGCGGCAGCATCTTGCAGGCAAGGCCGACCGCGATGCCCTCGACGCCCTGGGCGAGGAGGAGCGGAAACTTCACCGGCAGCGTCAGCGGCTCCTTGTTGCGGCCGTCGTAGCTCGGCGTCCACTGGGTGGTCTTCGGGTTGAAGGAGATTTCCAGCGCGAACTTCGTCAGCCGCGCCTCGATGTATCGAGAGGCCGCAGCACCATCCCCGGTGAGCGTGTTTCCCCAGTTTCCCTGGCAGTCGATCAGCAGGTCCTTCTGGCCGAGCTGGACCATCGCATCGCCGATCGCCTGATCGCCGTGCGGGTGGTACTTCATCGTGTTGCCCACCACGTTCGCCACCTTGTTGTAGCGCCCGTCGTCGAGCTCCTTCATCGAGTGAAGGATGCGTCGCTGGACCGGCTTCAATCCGTCGAGCAAATGCGGCACCGCGCGCTCAAGGATGACGTAGGACGCGTAATCGAGGAAATAGTCGGAATACATCCCGCCGAGCGAGGCATGCTGGTCCGGTTCTTGGCTCATCGTGGGCGGATGCTTAGGAGGCCTTGAGGACCTGCGCAAGCACGCCGTCGAAAATCACTCGCTTCCCCGGAAATCCCGGAGAGCCGAAAATACCCGCTTGTCCCCCCTTGCGCCCCTCGCTCATTCTGCGCACACATGAAATCCGCTAGCCCATCCGTGTTCACCTCCTTCCCGAAAGTCGGCATCCGCCCCACCATCGATGGTCGCTACGGCGGAGTCCGCGAATCCCTCGAAGGCCGCACGATGGACATGGCCAAGGCCGCCGCCGCGCTGATTTCCTCGGAACTCCGCTACCCCGACGGCTCGCCGGTCGAGTGCGTGATCGCCGACACCTGCATCGGCGGCGTTTCAGAAGCCTCCGCCTGCGCCGACAAGTTCCGCCGGGAAAACGTCGGCCTGTCCCTGACCGTCACCCCCTGCTGGTGCTACGGCTCCGAGACCATGGACATGGACCCGCTGATCCCGAAGGCCGTCTGGGGCTTCAACGGCACCGAGCGCCCCGGCGCGGTTTATCTCGCCGCCGTCCTCGCCGGCCACACCCAGAAGGGCCTCCCCGCCTTCGGCATCTACGGCCGCGACGTCCAGGCCGCCACCGACACCGAGATCCCGGAAGATGTCCGCGAAAAGATCCTCAATTTCACCCGCTGCGGCCTCACCGTCGCCCTGATGCGCGGCAAGGCCTACCTTTCCATGGGCGGAACCTCGATGGGCATCGCCGGCTCGATGATCGACTACGCCCTCTGGGAAAAATACCTCGGCATGCGCGTCGAGGACATCGACATGACCGAGTTCGTCGGCCGCATGAACAAGAACCAGTTCGATCCAGCCGAGTATGAAACGGCCCTCGCCTGGGTGAAGGCACACTGCAAGGAAGGCGACGACTACAACTCCCCCGCCACCAAGCGCAGCCGCGAGCAGCTCGACGCCGAGTGGGAAACCAACGTCAAGATGGCCCTCATCGCCCGCGACCTGATGGTTGGAAACCCGAAGCTCGCCGAAATGGGCCTCCACGAGCAGGCCCGCGGCCACCTCGCCATCGCCGCCGGATTCCAGGGCCAGCGCCAGTGGACCGACCATTTCCCGAACGGGGATTTCCTCGAGGCCATCCTCAATTCGTCCTTCGACTGGAACGGCCCTGTCGTGCCTGACACGGCGGCCACCGAGAACGATGCCCTCAACGGCGCAGGCATGCTCTTCGGCTGGCTGATGACCAACACCGCCCAGATCTTCGCCGACCTCCGCACCTACTGGAGCATCGAGGCGATTGAAAAGGCCACCGGCACCACCCTCGACCACGACTACATCGCCGACGGCATCCTCCACCTCATCAACTCCGGCCCGGCCGCCCTCGATGGCACCGGCGAGTGCACCGATGCCAATGGCGACCCCGCCATGAAGGCGCATTGGGAGATCACGGCCGAGGAAATGAAGAAGTGCCTCGAAGCCACCACCTGGCACCCCTCCATCACCGAATACTTCCCCGGCGGAGGCATGAGCACCCGCTACAAGACCAAGGGCGGCATGCCCGCCACGATGATCCGCCTCAACCTCGTCGATGGCCTCGGACCCGCCCTCCAGATCGCCGAGGGCTACACCGTCGAGCTTCCGGAAAACGTCCACAACGCCCTCGACCAGCGCACCAACCCCACCTGGCCGACCACCTGGTTCTCCCCCATCCTCACCGGGGAAGGAGCCTTCGCCAGCGCCTACGACGTGATGAACAACTGGGGTGCCAACCACTGCGTGATGACCGCCGGCCACGTCGGCCACCTCTACATCACCCTCGCCTCCATGCTCCGCATCCCGGTTTACATGCACAACGTCGAGGACGAGCG
>JAIXVN010000269.1 GCA_027483005.1 Verrucomicrobiaceae bacterium | reverse complement strand
TCTTTCCAGGCAGATCGCCGCTCTTCCGAAGGCCGAGGACTATCCCGGCCTCTGGTTGAATCGTGCCATCATCGAGGAAAACTCGGATCAGGCATATGGGTCGGATGGCCTCTGGTTGCTGGAAATCCTCGGGCTCAGGGACAATGCGCCCTCGCAAACCAGACTGGATCCGGCACTGTTGGAAACCCTCCTCAAGAAGATCGTCCGGGAACCGACTGAGTTGAAATGGAGTCCCTTCTATGGCGAAGCCGGCCTCGCCTACGGGCTGGTTTGGGATTGTGACGCGTTGCTGTCTGAAAGAACTGGCGATCACGAGCAGGAGGTGGACCGGCTCAGACGAATCGAGTCCCTCCTTGAGCTCGACCCTTTTCCGTCAACTGGCACCTTCAGGCTTACTGCAGTCAAGTGGAGCCCTGCGGCCCCCACAGAAGGACTCCCCATCGAGCTGTCGGCAACCGATGCCGAGGTTGCCCCGGCCAGGTTTGCAAGCCGTGCCATGGTCGAACGGCTTTCACTCCGTTTCGCTCTTCTGGTTCCTCTTCTCTCCCTCGCGATCTGCACCCTCGGATACTCTCCATGGCGCGAATCGCATGGCCCACTGGCCAGACGACTCGGCAGTCTGCTCCGCCTCTCGGATCACGCGTGGATTTTCTGTGTCGGCTTTGGTTTGCCCCTGGTCGCCTACCTTGTCGTCGCCCGCGCTCCTTCCTTCGGATCCCTGAGCCAGCCCCAATTCACAAATGCCACCATGGCCTCGACCCAGCTCGCCGCCTTCGCGATGACTTGCTCGATGGTGGTGACCTCGATCGAGATGGTCCGGTGGAGGCTCGGGAAACGGGGCGCCGCGATCGGCATGCGGGCCGTTGGTTTCAATCCCGGCTGGGGATTTGTGATCATTTCCTTCTGTTGCTTTGCCGCCAGTGTCATGACTGGCGGGAGCCATGGGAGGTTTCCCTTCTCCAGATGGATCGATTCCGGAATGTGGATGATGCCGGTTCTCGCCATGACCTGGCCGATGCTCCTCTACTGGTTCACGCGCGGGGCCAAACCCGAGCGCAAGCTTCACTGCGCCACCCTCGCCCGCGCCATGATGGCCCCGCTCGCCTCCATCTGCCTGTTGATCGTGGCGATGGTTCTCGTCGCGTTCGCCCGCGACCGATACTGGACCCGCCAGGACACTCTCGAATCCCTCCGGCCTGAATTCGCCGGCAACCTGACGGCCGAACAGCACCGAGCCGCCGTCGCAAAGCAACGGCGGCTCGTTGAAATACTGGAAACCCCGTAGTTCAGCGCACCACGCGCGCGCCGCCGCCGGAGATCTGCTTCTCGACCTCCTTGCGCGTCGCCATCGAGGTGTCACCGGGAGTTGTGGAGGCCAGTGCGCCGTGAGCCGCGCCATACTCGACCGCCTTCTGCGCGTCGTTGAACTCCATGAAGCCGAACTGCACGCCGGAGGCGAACGAGTCGCCGCCGCCGACGCGGTCGAGGATCTCGAGGCCGTCATACTTGCGGCTTTCGTGGAAATTCCCCTCGTGCCAGAGGATGGCGGACCAGTCGTTGACGGTCGCGGACTTCACCGCCCGAAGGGTGGTGGCGGCGACCTTGAAGTTCGGAAACTCCTTCACCGCTGTCTCGATCATCGCCTTGAACGCATCCAGCTCGATGGTGGAAATGTTGTGGTCCACGCCTTTCACCTCGAAGCCGAGCGACGCGGTGAAGTCCTCCTCATTGCCGATCATCACATCGACATACTTCGCGATCTCGCGGTTCACCTCCTGGGCCTTCGCGAGGCCACCGATCGTCTTCCAGAGCGACGGGCGGTAGTTGAGGTCATAGGAAACGATCGTGCCATACTTGTTCGCCGCCTTCACGGCTTCCACGGTCAGCGCGGCGGTCGTTTCCGAAAGCGCGGCATAGATCCCGCCGGTGTGGAACCAGCGGACGCCAAGCGTTCCGAAAATGTGATCCCAGTCGACGTCGCCCGGCTTGAGCTTCGAGGCCGCCGTGTTTCCACGATCCGGATTTCCGACCGCGCCGCGGATGCCGAAGCCACGCTCGGTGAAATTCAGGCCGTTGCGCACGTTGCGACCGATTCCGTCGTCCTCACGCCATTGGATGAAATCCGTCGCGACTCCGCCCTGCATGATGAAATCCTCGATCAGGTGGCCCACCTCGTTGTCCACGAAGGCCGTCACCACCGCCGTCTTGTAGCCGAAGCACTTCCGCAGGCCACGCGACGTATTGTACTCGCCGCCACCTTCCCAGGCCGTGAACTGGCGGGCGGTGCGGATGCGACCCTCGCCCGGATCCAAGCGAAGCATGACTTCCCCGAGGGAAATTTGATCAAAGGCACATTCGGATTTCGGCTTGATGGTCAGAGGCATGGGCAAGTCCTGTCATACAGATTCGGGCTTGAAAAGTCTCCAAACGGGGAATCCGCCAGCTAGACCGATGGCACGATTTCTGAAAATCATGACACTTTATGGTGGCGCGATTTGGGGAATCATGCCACAAAAGCGGCAGGAAATGGCACGTTTTGACTAAATCGTGCCGTTAAAAACTCGAATCATGCCACTTCAAGTTCCAGCCGAAGAGTTGTCCGCCGTCCGGCAGATCATTCGCCGATTCCCCAACGGGGCCTCGGTCGGGGAGCTGCTGGCCTTACCGGAAATCCATTTTCCCAAGCGCACACTCCAACGCCGACTCGACCAACTTGTCAGCGAAGGCCGCCTGACGCCCAAGGGCGAGGGCCGCGCCCGGCGTTACCTGATCCGCGAGATTTACGCCCCTGCGGAAATGGATCCGCCGAGCGCCGTGGTCCGTGAGGAGCCTCGGGATCTGGAACCGGAGTGGCTTTCACCGGAGGCACGTGCAGTCCGGAAGGTCATGAGCCGTCCGGTCAACCAACGGACTCCGGTCGCCTACAACGGCCATTTCCTCGATGCCTATGAGCCTAACAGAACTTTCTATCTTCCCGCCGCGCTGCGTGCCGAGCTGAAGACTCTTGGCCAGGTGGGATTGGAGGAGCTTCCGGCCGGGACCTACCTGCGCCGCGTGATGGACCGGTTGCTGGTGGACCTTTCGTGGAACTCCAGCCGTCTGGAAGGAAACACGTATTCGCTGCTGGAAACGGAGCGGCTGCTGAAGTTCGACCAGACCCCGGATGGCAAGTCGGCGAAGGAGACGCAGATGATCCTCAACCACAAGGCCGCGATCGAGATGCTCGCGGATCAGGCGGACGAGGTCGGCTTCAATCCCTACACGATCTGCAGTGTCCACGCCCTGCTCTCGGACAACCTGCTTTCAGACACGGCCGCCTGCGGTCGGGTGCGGTCCTGCGCGGTCGGGATCAGCGGCACGGTTTACTACCCGCTGGAAATCCCGCAGCAGATCGATGAGCGCTTCCGGCAGATTCTGGAGAAGGCGAACGCGATCGAGGATCCCTTCGAGCAGGCCTTCTTCGCGATGGTGCATCTGCCGTATCTCCAGCCCTTCGAGGACGTGAACAAGCGCGTCTCGCGACTGGCGGCGAACATCCCGATGGTGCGGCACAATCTTTGCCCGCTGTCGTTCATCGATGTGGATCTGAACCACTACGTCGGTGCAATCCTCGCGGTGTATGAGCTCAACGACATCAGCTACCTCCGCGATGTGTTCGTGTGGGCCTATCGTCGCTCATGCGCACGCTACGCGGTGGTGCGGCAGACGCTGGGTGAGCCGGATCCGTTCCGTCTGAAATACCGGACGGAGCTGGGAAATCTGGTGCGCGGCGTGGTGCAGGAACGTCTGGGTCTCTACGTGGCGGACGAGTGGATCCGCAAGCAGGTGAACAAGACGATTCCTGAAACCGATCGCGAGCAGATGCGGAAGGTCGTGCGGCTGGAGCTGCTGACACTGCACGAGGGCAACATCGCGCGCTACCGCCTGCGGCCCTCGGAGTTCAAGGCGTGGAAGGACGCGAAGGGCGGCAACGGCTCCTGAAGCCTTGCATTTGGAAGATGTAAGGCAATACTTCAAAAGTAAGGAGATTCCATGACGCATTCCACAGTCACCAGCAAAGGCCAGACCACCCTTCCGGCTCCGATTCGTCGCGCCCTGCATCTGAAGGCGGGAGATCGGATCACGTACGAAATCCAAGGCGATTCCGTGGTGATCCGACCCCAGCCCGGGGTCATGGCGGTGTTCGGTGCCTTGAAGCCGCCTGCCGGGAAATCCGGAGTGCCATTCGAGCAGGCGCGGGCGAAATCAAGGG